>NZ_JAWDJI010000194.1:0-14780 GCF_032465655.1 Paenibacillus sp. 3LSP
TTTCGATGTGAGTGAACCGATGCCTCTTTAGTAACATTTTAACTGAGTGATCGCGGGCAGTTGATTCAGATCGGGCTGATGGTCTATCATGATGGAAGACACCTCTTCTGTCTGGTAGTGATGGCTTGACACTCTCACTTTACCAAACGAAGTGGTGTTTTTCTATTTTGGCAAGCTGGCTATTCAACAGACCGTAAGACCGTTCTACAACTGGTTTTACATTGATTTTCTAGGTGCGAAAGTTGAGTCATTACGAACAACGAAACCTATTTTTTTCGTGAAGAGAGTCAGCTCAATGAATTGAGCCATGTGATTCTTCCCCAATTCCGTGATAAAAAATGTATTCGGATTTGGAGCGCCGCGTGCTCCACGGGAGAAGAACCTTACAGCTTGGCGATGACCATCGCAGAATCAGGCATTGTACCGCTAAAGTCTGTACATATCATTGCAACCGACATTAATCGAAAGGTTCTGCAAATCGCAAGACGCGGGTGGTACCCTAAGAATTCGTTATGCTTCCGCCGGACTCCTAAGGAGATGTTGGACAGGTATTTTATTCCGCAAGATGATGGATTTCAAATCAAGGGCTTCATCAAAGACAGGATTGAATTCCGGTATGCGAATCTCTTAAATGACCAGGATTTGGCGCCGGTCGAAAAAGT
This sequence comes from Paenibacillus sp. 3LSP, assembly GCF_032465655.1. Taxonomy (NCBI): domain Bacteria; kingdom Bacillati; phylum Bacillota; class Bacilli; order Caryophanales; family Paenibacillaceae; genus Paenibacillus; species Paenibacillus sp. 3LSP. The sequence goes on from NZ_JAWDJI010000194.1 coordinate 663, forward strand.
CGATATCCTTTTTTGCAGAAATGTGCTCATTTATTTCGATTCGGAAGCCACGCGACGGGTCATAGCGAAGTTTGACCGTTTATTAAATCCGGGGGGCTATTTATTTCTGGGACATGCCGAAACGCTCACAGGCATGAACACCAATTTCGAGACGATTCATGCTCATTCGACATTTTACTACCGAAAGCGGAGCAATGATTCGGGAGTTCATCATTTGGACGAGACTTTATCACAGGGAGGCAAAGCGAATTGAGTCGGTACGGTGTGCTCATCGTCGATGATTCCGCCTTTATGAGGAAGGCGATCAGCACCTTGTTCGAGAAGGATCCTGATTTTTTTATCGTGGGAATCGCCCGCAACGGCCTTGAAGCCATCGAAAAGATAGAGCGTTTCAAACCGGACTTCGTTACGATGGATGTGGAAATGCCGGAGATGGACGGAATCACCGCCTTGGAATTCATCATGAAGCATCATCCGGTATCGGTCGTGATGCTGAGCGAACTGACCAGCAAAGGAGCAGAAGCAACGCTAACGGCGTTGCAATTGGGCGCGGTAGATTTTTTCCCGAAAAGCTCTTTGATCAAGGACCCGATCGATCCGAAAATGATAGACGATTTTCTGATGAGGGTAAAGGCCGCCGCCAGCGCGAAATTGCCGATCAGAAACCATATTGCGTCTGCGAAAGAAATAGCGGCAGAAAAAAAGAGAAAGGGGGCCGCTGCCGTTGAACTGCTTATGATCGGATGCTCTACAGGCGGACCGTCGGCTATCCAATCCATTCTGCCCCGGTTTACAACCGACTTTCCTGCGGGAATTGTCGTTATCCAGCATATGCCGCCGGGATTTACCAAACCGTTGGCGGACCGTTTCAACACCATTTGTAATTTGCAGGTGAAAGAAGCGGGGGATGGCGATGTTGTGAAGCCAGGGGTTATCTATATTGCGCCTGCGGGGTATCAAGCCTTGTTTCAAAAAACAAATGACGGAAAGACGATTCTCAAAATCGTAGAGGATGACGGCAGATTGTACAAGCCGTCGATTGATGTTTCGCTTCAGTCCGCAGCTCCGATTTACCGCGATCGCTTGTTGGCCGTTATTCTTACCGGAATGGGGTCGGACGGGTTAATCGGCTGCGGTGAAGTGAAGCGGCAACAAGGTCATGTGATCGTTGAATCCGAAGAATCGTGTATCGTCTATGGAATGCCTAAAGTGGTTTATGAGGCGGGATACGCCGACCGGCAAGTCGCTTTGCCTCATATTTATCAAGAGATCCTATCTTTTATTTAGGACGATTTCTGTTCATGACTCGGTAACATTGCAAGGAGGTTCTAAATATGGAAAAAGAAAAGGAAATCCTCACACCTGAAGAAATCGAGGAAATTATCCGCAAATTGGAGCAAATCGATACATCAGATTCGGCGGGAGTGGAGTGAAATCGTTCAAGATCAACGTTGATCGGTACGTATAAAAATGTGATTTTTCGCCCGCCGGGATTTCCGGCGGACGAAAACAATCGCATCAATTCCGTTTGCTTAAAACATCCACGGCCAAAATGGCGTTGGCCACTTGTTCTGCCGTGATTTCACGGGAAAGGTTGTTCATCGTTTCATTCGGCGCCGTGGCGGCCTCGCCGACTTTCAGCAGCTCCTCAAAAGTCACATTCTCCAAATGCAGTTCCTCTAAAGTTGTCGGTAGACCGAGCTCCCGGTAAAAGTTAATGTACTTAACGATCTCCTCTTCGGGGTGAAGCTCAAGCACCAACTGAACAAGCGTTCCGTAAGCTACTTTTTCGCCATGCGTTAAATGATGGATTTCGCCGGACAACACCGTCAATCCGTTATGAATCGCATGCGCGCCCGCTAGGCCGCCGCTTTCAAACCCAAGACCAGACAGCAGCGTATTGGCTTCGATCACCGCTTCGACGTGCTTGGTCACCAACCCTTTTTGCACGGCTTTATAGGCGGGAATTCCGTATTGGAACAATGTTTCTTCGCATGCCTTGGCGATGGCTTGCGCGGCGATGCTAGGTTTCCCGCCGGACATCGCGGTGCCGCCGCTTTTGACCGTAGCGCGCACTTCAATCCATGTCGCCATCGCGTCGGCAATGCCGGAAGCGAACAAGCGGGCCGGAGCTTTGGCCACGATGGCGGTGTCGACCAGGACGAGATCGGGATTTTTGTTGAAGAACCGGTAGGACTCGAACACGCCTTCGTCGCTGTAAATGACGGAGAGAGCGCTGGTCGGTGCGTCGGTCGAAGCCGTTGTCGGGACAATCACCACTTTAGTCTTAAGCTCATCCGCCACGACTTTGGAGGTATCCAGCGTTTTGCCTCCGCCTATCCCGATGACAAAATCAACCGATTGCGCTTGTCCTTCCTCGGCAATACGGCGTATTTCATTAACGGAGGCTTCGCCGTTGAATAAAACAAAATGATGTTCAATCTGCTCCGACGATAAGCTTTGGGTCACCGTTTCTTGGGTAATGCGCCAAACGACATCATCGGCGATCACGAGCGGTTTACGTCCCAACGCTTTGACGTATTTCCCCAAATCCCGCAAAGCGCCTTGACCTTGGATATACTTGTTGGGTGAAACAAAAACGATGTTTGCCATGTAGCTCTCCTCCTGCAACATTATAAATTCATCTTTCATTAATATCGCCTGCGCTTGGAAGAATATGCATTTTTAACATAATAACATAACAGACGGGGAAAGGCGCCCTTTAGAAAAGAGTTTATAAAATTTTAAATAAATTGCTTGAAAAATCTCCCTTCCCCATTACAATCCTAATTGATAATGAGTTTCAATATCATTTAGGACAAACAATAGGGGGAGAAGGGGAATTATGTTGAAATTCAGCAAAACGTTTCTAAGTATGATCCTTATTTTGATGATCGCCGCTTTGGTCGGCTGCGCAGCCGGCGGACTGGCAAAAGGGACTTCCGATACCGGCAGCCAGGCTGGCGCAGCCGTCGATTCGAATCAAGCGAAGAGCGGCGGAACGGACGCGGCTGGGGAAGAGATCCGGGTCGTCAAGCACGCCATGGGCGAAACGGAGATCAAAGGAACGCCTAAAAGGATCGTAACCTTGTTCCAGGGAGCCACCGATGTGGCCGTTTCGCTTGGAGTGAAGCCGGTCGGCGTGGTGGAATCCTGGGTGCAGCAGCCTATCTACGAATATTTGCGGGCCGATCTGGAGGGCGTAGCGATCGTCGGTCAAGAGACGCAGCCGAATCTGGAAGAGATACATAAACTTCAGCCTGATCTGATCATTGCCACGAAGACGCGGCACGAGGATGTTTACGAACAGTTGTCGCAAATCGCACCGACGGTCATGACGGAAACGCTTTTTGACTGGAAAGAAACGCTGAAGACGGCAGGTGAGGCGTTGAATCTCAAGGACAAATCCGATCAGTTGCTCGCCGATTGGGATGCGAGAGTAGCCGACTTCAAGCAGAAGATGGGCGACCGCTTGCCGATCGAGGTAACGATCACCAATTTCAGAGCCGATCAGGTACGGATTTTCTATATGGGCTACGCGGGGAAAATTCTCAAAGAGCTTGGCTTTACAAGACCTCCCGGACATGATCAAGACATCTGGGGCGTTCAACTCGCTTCCAAAGAGAGCATCCCGGATATGAATGCCGACATCATCTTCAACTTCAATTCCGGCACCGATACCGAAGCGATTCAGAAAAACTATGAGGAATGGACGAAGAGCAAGCTATGGGCCAATCTGGACGCAGTTAAGAACGGCAAGCTCGTTCAGGTGGACGAAGTGGTGTGGAACAGCGCCGGCGGCTACAAGACGGCCAATATGCTGCTCGACGATCTGTACGAATATTTCGAGCTGAATTAATCGCAAGCAGGAAGGCCTGCCTTGAACAGGCAGGCTTTTTGCCGCATTTTAAATGACGAAGAAGAAAGAGTGAGGAAATGTTTCCGCTTTTTGCACGGGAAAAATCGAAGCTGTTGGGGCTGGCGGCGCTGCTCGTTCTGCTTGTTGCGTCATGTGCCGCCAGCATGATCTTCGGCCGCACGGAAATTACGATTTCCACGGCGGTGGAGGCGTTCAGGAATTATGACGAAGAATCCGTCGAACATATCGTACTGCATACCGAGCGGCTACCGCGGACGGTTATTGCCGCTGTCGTAGGGGCCGGCCTGGCGGTTGCCGGAGCGCTCATGCAGGCATTGACCCGCAATTCGCTGGCGTCGCCGAGTGTGTTCGGGATTAACGCCGGAGCGATTTTTTTCATCGTGCTGGCGGTCGTGCTGCTGTCGGTGTCCTCGTTAAAGGCGATGATGTGGTTCGGCTTTGCCGGAGCGGCGATTGCGGCGGTGATCGTCTATGCGCTCGGCTCCATCGGGCGGGACGGCTTAACGCCGATCAAAATCGTGCTGGCGGGCACGGCGATTACGGCTTTGTTCTCATCCTTCACGCAGGCCGTGCTCGTTCTGGACGGGACGGGGCTAGAGGATGTGCTGTTCTGGCTGGCCGGCTCCGTCAGCGGGCGGACGCTGGAGATGCTCTATCCGGTTCTGCCGTATATGGCTTTGGCGGTGCTAACCGCTCTCTTCATGGGCCGGGCGATCAACCTGATGTTGACCGGCGATGATATTGCCAAAGGCATGGGGCAGAACGTCGTGCTGGTCAAAACGCTGATGGGGGCCGTCATTGTGCTTCTTGCCGGAGGTTCGGTGGCCGTCGCCGGCTCGATCGGTCTCGTCGGACTCATCGTGCCCCATATGATGCGCGCCCTGGTCGGGAACGACTATCGCTGGCTCATTCCTTACTCGCTCGTAGGGGGAGCGGTACTGCTGCTATGGTCCGATGTAGCCGCCCGGTTGGTCATTCTGCCGGACGAACTTCCGCTTGGCGTCGTGACCGCCTTGATTGGCGGGCCGTTCTTCATCTATATCGCCCGCAAGGGGGTGACGAAGATATGAAGGAAACGATCATGGTTCGCAGCAAAAAAGATACCGTATCTTTCCTGATCGAGCGCAAGGCGGCGCTCGCCATTGCCATGCTAGCCGTCCTGGTTCTGCTCGCCGCTGTGGCCGGACCAAGCCTAGGCGGCGACATCCTGTCTCCGCTGGAAGTGCTCCGGACGATCTTGGGGCTAAACGCCGGGGAGCATGATTTCGTCGTGCTCACGCTGAGACTGCCGCGGGTGCTGCTGTCCCTGCTTGTCGGCGCAGCGCTGGGCATGTCCGGCGCCATCCTGCAGGGGGTCATCCGCAACCCGCTCGCATCTCCGGATGTCATCGGCATCACCGGAGGCGCGGCGGTGGCGGCGGTCGGTTTCGTCTCGCTGCTGGGAGACGCGCTCAGCATCAAGCTGCTGCCGGCGTTCGCGGTTGCCGGCGCCATTACGGCTTCGCTGAATTTCGTAATCCGAAGCTGCCTCTTTCACCACTCGCTCATAGTGATCGATGCTCAAAATGCCGATGGCCATTTGGTTGCTGGATAGCCGCAGGCTCTTCCCCTCCAATAACGCCCGATTCAAGGCGTCGCGAATCGCGGATTGCGTAGGCACGACGCGAAAGGCGGGGATGCCAAGCTCGACCAGTTGCTGATAGACGGAGGTGAGGCAAGTCACAGTGGCATGAACGAGTCCCCGGCTCCACAGATCGTAGTGAAAGGCGATCAAATCTTCATGATGGATTCCCGTACTGTACGGTTTGACATAAATTCGCCGATGCAGCAGTCCCAGCTCATCGAGTTGTTCCTCCAATTCATGCTGTAAGAGCACGTCTGCACTGATGCGGATTTCCTCCTCCAGATCGAACAAGCGGCTCCGATAAAAATCAAACAACACCTTATATAACGCCGTCCCGGAATATTGCACATGCAGCATCGGAACGCCAGGTTCACGATCCAGCGCGAGATGATAGGGGATCGGTCCCGTAAATAACAGAATGTCCGCCTGCTCCCGGACGCGGGCGACGACCTCTAACGTTTCCTGCTCATGCGAATAGGGAGTTGGAATCATCGTGAACTCCTGAAACACGCTGCCCACTTCGACGACCTTATCCACCAGATCACTTGGACCAATCACTGCGACATTCAGATTCACGGACGATATGCACCTCCGCCGAAGAATTGATGTGTCACTTCGAGATAGGACAACCACGTTAACTCCAAGACCTGATCGCCAAAATATTCAAACGAGACGAATCCGCCATACTCCAGCTCCACCAGCCTTTGCAGAATCGCACGCTGGTCGCTGTCTCCCTGCAGCACGGGAACGGGGACGCTTTGAGCCCAGTCGTGGTGGTTCCACTTGTAGTTTTTGACATGGACATGCGTGATTCGGGGGTAAAACTTCTCTAGGGCCGGCAGCGGATCCAACTGATCCACGAAAAAATTAAACCCGTCGTAAATCAGCTCCACAACCAGTCCGCCAAGCTCGAGCAATGCAGCGATACTCTCTTCGGTATCAGCCAGCGTATTGTTATGCGTTTCGACAGCCAGGCGAATGCCAAGCTGCGAGCAAACCTCCGAGGCGGCACACAACCCGGATTGGACTTGCTGCCATAACATAGCATCTGCCTTACAAGAGGGCAGGTGACCGGCGAACGCACGGACCCTGGGGCATTCCAGCTCGGCCGCCCAGCGCGCTGCCCTTTGGATATTCTGAAGATCTTGATCCGAAGCCCGTTCGCCTTTGGAAAAAGCAGCATATGTGCTGATTGCCGGCACAACAAGCCGGTGCGCTGTGAGCTGCTGCCTTAGCTCAGGAAGCGAGCCGCCGTTGTCCAAATACGCCTCAAGATGACCGTCCCACAACTCAACGCCGTGAAGCTGCAGTTGGGTTGCTGCTTCCAGCACCTTTTCGAGGATCATCCCTTTGAGTCCGGTGGAGCAGATGCTGAACTTCATCGCGGGGGTTCCTGCGTTATTGATCAACCTGCTCCGCCCCCTCCTCCTGCGATCGGTACACCGCCTCCAGAACAGAAATCACCGATTTGGCGTATTCACCGGAGCACTCCGGCTCAGCGCGATGCTCAATCGCCTCCAGCAGATCATCCAGCTGTGCGGCGAACGGCTCTTTAGCGTCTTCGGGCTTGAAATCCTCCGTCAGCTCGTAGTGCCCGTCACGGCTGATCCATAGTCCCTGGTGAGAAACCAGCCTGGCCATTCCGCCAGTAAAAATCAACTCCGTCTCATCTTTCGCCACGCCGGGATAACCGGATTGTACGATCACTGCACCGAGGCCGCCTTCCGTTTCTGCCAGGACTACACCGCTGCCTTCCACATTGCCGATGGGTGCTTCGTAGCTTAGGACTGCCTTGACCTTGGTTATCCGGCTGCCAGTGAGCCACTGGATTTTGTCGACCGAGTGGGCGCCTAAATTCATCAGGATGCCGCCTCCAGCCTTCTCCTTCTCCATGAACCAACGCGGCCTGTCTTCCTCGAAGTAGGACTTATGCCGAGTGTCGTGAATGGCCACCAGCTTGCCCAACCGCCCGCTTTCGATCAGGGCCTTCGCTTGCCGATTCGCTGGCAAATAGTGCTGTGTGTGCCCGACCAAGAGCGTGACGCCCGCTTCCTTCACTGCGTTTAGAATAACGTCGCAGGACGCGGAGGTTAGTGCCATCGGCTTCTCCAGCAGCAGATGGCTGCCGTTCGCCGCGCAGAAGACGGCACAGTCCTCGTGCAGATGGTGCGGCAGTGCAATAATGGCGATGTCCGGCTGTTCCTGAATGATCAACTCCCGATAGTCGTCGTACCATCTTAAGGCGTATTCCTTTGCCACGGCCCGCCCCCTGCTCTCATCCGGCTCCGCTACCGCCACCGCAGTCAGCCGCTCCGGCCCCAGCTGCCGAATCGCGTCCAAATGATGGCGCGCAATGCCGCCGGCCCCGATCAATGCAACCCGGTAACGCATAAGCTCACTCCTTTTCACCCTACTTAATGCCAGCAGAATTACTGCCTTGGCAGAATTCCGCTGCCCTACTTAATGCCAGCAGAATTACTGCCTTGCACAAAATATTTCTCCGCAAACAAGAAAACGAGCAGGATCGGGATCAGGCTCATCAACGCGGCGGCGACCATATATTGTTCATTACCCGACCATTGGCCAGCCATCGACAAAATGCCGATCGGAAGCGTAAAGTTTTCTTTCGAGGTTAAGAAGATCGCCGGAGACAATATTTCGTTCCACTTCGTCATAAACGTGAATACAGCTAACGTCGCGAAGGTAGGCTTACACATCGGCATAAAGATCCGCCAATAAATTTGCATCGGGTTGCAGCCGTCCAGCCGGGCCGACTCCTCATAATCCCGAGGGATGCCCAGAAAGGCTTGCCGCATCAGAAAAATACCAAACGGCTGGGCCAGCCATTCGATAATCCAGAGCGGCGTCAGCGTATCAAGTAAATGCAGCGACTTGAAAATGACGAACTGCGGAATGATCAGAACGACCGGCGGAATCATCATGGTGCCGAGAACGACAAGGAACAGGGTATTTTTGAAAGGAAACTTGAGCCGGGCAAACGCGAACGCCACCATCGAGCAGGAGATCAGCGCGCCAATCACCGACAGCACCGTGATGATCACACTATTCATCGTATACTGACCAAACGAACCAAGCTTCCACACTTCGGCATAATTGCTCCACTGTACCGGCGATGGCAGCCATTCCGGTGGAAATTTGGTGTATTGGGCATAGCTTTTTAAGGAGTTAAACACGGTCGTCAGAAAAGGCAGGAACATAATCAACGAGCTGCAAATGATAACGAGGTAACCGGCAATTTTTTTCTTCTTCATTCGTAATGCACCCACTTTTTCTGCAGCGTCATTTGGACGACCGTCAGCAAGAACAGAATCACGAACAGCACCCAGGCAATGGCGGAAGCATATCCCATGCGCAGGAACGAGAAGCCCTCCTGATACAAGTAGATCATCAGCACCAGACTCGCTTTGTTAGGCCCGCCTGCGGACGAAGCATCCATCGCCCCGCCGGTCATGACGTAGATTTGCTCAAACGCCTGGAACGTCGAGATCGTACTCATGATCAGCACCAGGAAGGTCGTGCTTGAAATGAGCGGAACCGTAATCCGGCGAAACTTCTGGATCGTCCCCGCTCCGTCGATTTCAGCCGCCTCGTACACCTCAGAGGGGACGTTTTGCAGTCCGGCCAAATAGATCACCATAATGTAGCCAATGCCCTTCCACACCGCGATGAGCACAAGCAGCGGGATGACGAGATGCTCATCCTGGAGCCATTTTTGCGGACTTAGGCCGATCGCTTGCAGCAGTGAATTGGCAAAGCCAAACCGCGGGTTAAACACCGCATCCGATACGTACATAATGACCGTCCAAGAGGAGATGACCGGCAAAAAATGCGCCAGCCGAAACAACTTCAACGCCCGCAGCTTCTGGTTTAACGCCACCGCCAGAACGAGAGCAAAAAAGGTTTGCAACGGCACAAACAAAATCGTGAAATAGACGGTGTTCCACAGCGCCTTCCAGAAGACCGGCTCGTTCAGCAGCTTGGTGTAGTTGTCCAATCCGGTCCATTTCGGAGGATTCAGGATGTCATACTCTGAGAAGCTGAAATACAAGGAGGCTAGCAGCGAACCGAATACAAACACGAGAAAATGAATGATATAGGGGGTCACCATCAGGAGCCCCCATTTGCCGTCATGATGCAAGCGACTTCGTCTTTTGCGAATCGGAGGAGACTCTACCTGCGTCAAGTCTCCCGTCCGAAGTTCCACCGTTTTTTCAACCATGTTCATCACGCTTTCTTATGGAAATGTACAACCCGGCTTATTACTTATAAAATTCGTCCAGCACCTGCTGCACATCCTTATCCGCCTGAGTTAACGCCTCATCGACGCTGATCTCTCCTTCGAAAGCCCGGTTGATGCTGTCTCCAAATTTGCCGACCCATTCGCTCCAGACCGCGTTCACGTCCAACGTTCCGGCGAATTCGAAGCTGTCCAGGAACGCCTGCTTGTTGTCGGGCTTGCCGCTTAAGAATTGTTCGGAGTTGGCCACCGATTTTTTCACCGGTACCGCTTCGCCTAAGCTGGCCCATTCTTTTTGCACATCGTCCTCGGTGGCCCAATATTTCACCCATTCCCAAGCGGCCTCGCCCTTGGCGCCTTCCGCCTTCTTATTAATTACCCAGGAGTTGGCGATCACCGGGGAGAACCGCTTGCCGTCTGGTCCCTTCGGCAGCAAGGTCACGTCGTAATTCAGCTCCGCCGCATTCGCGTCAATCGTGCGAGCGTAGATCCCAATGCGCATTGCAGCCGCTTTGCTGGGGAAGGGGGCCATGTTGCTCTGAAAGCTTTTTAAATCGGAAGGTGTGGTTAACAGCTCACGCTGCATACCGTCTACGATCCATTCCATCGCCTGCTTGTTCTCCGGGGTATTGATAATCGACTTTGTCAGCGTTTCGTCCAGCACGCCGCCGCCGTAAGATTTCAGCACCGTCATCCAACCTTCCGTAATGCTGAAGAAGGTCAGGCCGTATTGGGCCACTTTGTTTTGGTCAAAAGCGGGATCGGTCGCATACACGCCATTCGAATCCTTGGTCAGCTTCTCCGCCGCTGCCTTGAGGTCGTCCCAGGTCCAGTCTTCGGTTGGATACTCCACTTTCGCCTCATCAAACATATCCTTGTTATAGTAGAGAACCGCAATTTGAATGCCCTGCGGGACCCCCCAATATTTCCCGTTTGCGTCTTTGTTAAAGTCGAGACCGTAATAGTCGTCCTTCTGCAAATCCCGTTCAATCCATTCGGTCAGATCCTTTAAAACACCGCGCTCCGCGTATTTCGGGACAAGCACACCATCGGATAACCAGAGGTCTGGCGCGCTCTCAGCGGCGATTTGTGTATCTAGCTTCTGGAAGAACTGATTATACGGTGAAGACTCCGTCTTGATCTTAATATTCGGATGCTTCTCCTGAAATTTGGCGATCAGCTCCTGCATCTTGGCATCGGTTTGTGCCGAGGAATAATAGCCTAGTCTCAGCTCCACCGGCTTGCCCGTCGTCTCCTGCGGCTGATTCTGCGGTTGCCCCTCGTCGCCGCCGTTGCTGGATTGAGCCCCGTTCCCTCCTCCGGAGCAAGCCGATACGACCAACATGAACGCCAATATGACGATAGCCCCTATGTTTTTCCGCTTTCTACCCAGACGTGCCATTTCCATCCCCCTTGCTTATTTCCACCCCGTGTAAGCTTTTTCAAGAATGTCGATGAGAGTGGTGTTGTGGTTATCTTCAAAGTAAAGGACGCTGAATTAGAGATCAACGTCCTTAAATCGCCCCAAATTCATGCGCACTAGACGTTAACGATATACGATCGGAGGGGGGATGCCGCCTTATGAGAACGGCGAACCAGCAGCACATCGCCGCAGAGGTGAACTCCGGCAAATTGATAACTGCGGGGCCCCTGGTGAGAAAATAACACCGCGTCCTCCTCGCCGTCATGGGTGATCGACAGGGCGGTCGCCAGTTCCTTGGGCACGGCCCGGCCGTAGCTGTCCTGTACGTCCAACGGGCGGATGACCGGCGGCGCCTCGCTCTGCCGCCGGGCGGGATACAACACCGTAACAAACTGCGTAAACCCTTGTCCGGATTGTCGAAGAATCACTCTGCAGGATGATGTTTTTTCGTTATAGTTCCGGGAAATCCAGCTGGGTTCCACGTCGATCTTCACCGGGTCAAGCGGGTAAATTCGCAGCACGGGTCCCTCGCCGCCGCCAGCGTCTCCGATAACGAGATGACCGTCCGCTTGAAACCGCACTTCAAGCCCTTCCGCCAAATGAAAGGGCAGCGCGTACGCATGCTCCGCATCCCCATGGGATCGGCAGGTGTCGACGACCACCCAATAGTCCGGCTTGACGAATAAGATTTGCCGCAGCACTTGAACCGGATGGGGCAAGCGCCAATAGCCGTCATGACCCCCTTGGGCATAATCGTATTCCGGCGTGGTCCGCCATACCTGACCCAGTGAACGGGCGACATGGTTCCACTTCCAGGAATCCACATATACCGAAATCGTCTGCCCGTCGACAGATACCGTATTATGCTGGAGCGATTCCTTAAAATATTGGCGATCCCGGTTCTCCATATAGGTGCAACGTCCCGGATCAACCAGAAACTCACGGCCGTAAGCAAACAAGCTGATGTGCAGGGCATCGTCATGACCGTGGGCCCGAATCACATCCATATGACCGTGATCAAACCAGAGGTAGCGGGCGGTCCGCTGCCAATCGCTGCGCATGAAGGCATACCCGCTTTGCGTCAGTTCTTTGGAGACGAAGTCCGGCGCTTTTACTTCAAGTTTCTCGTACAACTCGAACCCTTTTTGCGTGAAATACCAGATCCCATCGTAATCCAGCACGGAATAAGCTTGCGATTTCAGATCCCCCCGCCGGTACAGTACTGCCCCTCGCGCCAGCACATCGCGGATATCCGTGCTGTCGCTGTCGCTGAAGTTCGGCTGGCGGCCATCCGGCTGAACGATCGTCAGTGAGGCGGTGAACATGCGGTTTAAGGTATCGTGCAGCACCGAAGGTAACGAAATACGATTAAGCTCTGCAAGCCATACGGATTCAAACAAGCAATGCAACACCTCATGGTGGTACATGCTGCTTTGTTCATTTTGCAGGCCATCATCATAAACCTGGAGCTGACACATCTCAACCAGTCGTTCAATCGCGGTTTGCAGCCAGGTTGCGGCTTCCTCCACTTCAGGAAACAAGAGCGCCAGTTGAAACAGGCCGTTCGTTTCGAGGAATCCCCAGTTGCTTTGCCGGTCATGCGACGTATAAGCGATGCTCAGATACATGCCATGCCGACGGATCGCTTCGAGGAATAACGCTTCTTCTTCCGTCCCCCAATGTTTAGATCTGCGTACACAATAATAGCCTTTGAGCCAGTGGGTAATTCGGATGCCGCTGTCCAGCTTGCGCCAAGTGTCCTTGACGTTATAGCTCCGTCCGACGCTTTCCCGCACTTCGGCTTCCGTCAGCGGGTTTTGCGTCATCCAATCCTTCAGCAGACGAATATACGCCTGAGCGTACGATTCTTCGCCGGTTAACCAATACGCTTGCCCCAGCTCGCCCATGTACCGCGCCCGGTTCAGCATCACCAGCCATTCCAAATCTTCGTTATGTCGGTAATCCCAATTGATCCCGTTCTCGAAGGTTACCTCCTCTTCGCAGCGTTCCATATCCCAGCGATGGGTGAAAATAAACGTGTTCCGCGCAGCCAAGTCAGCCCGGTGCAACACTTGCTCCACTTCCTCGGGCCAATGCTTGCGGCAGGCGTCCACGATAAACGTTCGATCCTCTTCATTCCAATAGAAACGCGGTGTTTCCAAACTTCCTTGCTTTTTTAGTGCCATGGATTCTGTTTGCCTCCTCGTTCGGCTAAGGGATCTTAGCCGCTCTCAAGCCATACATGTTACTGACCTAACCACTGTTGCAGCCCAGCTTGGACAAACGGATCATCATTAAGATCAGGATATGCGCGATAGACGCGATCAATTTCTTCGATTTGTCCCGGCGACAGCTCTTCCTCCGGATCAAGACACCATCTTCCAGCCAGCAGGCCTTGGCGCCGCAGCACTTCATGAATGCCGGGAAGACAGCCCTTAAACCCATTGGCCGCGTCAAAAAAGGCCGCGTTCGCATCCGTAATTCGGATGCCACGGGTTAACAGCTCCGAAGGAATCGGGGCTCCGCTTTCACGGAGAGCGATGATCTCCTCCAGCAGCTCCACTGCTTTGGACGTCCATACAGCCCAGTGGCCCAGCAGGCCGCCGACGATCCGCTTCTCCACCATTTCCCCCGCGGCAGTGCGGCATTGATAGACCGTAAGCAAGTCGGCCACGATGTTATCGTCATTGCCCGTGTACAAGGCAATGTCATCCCGGCGGCTCGATTCGCATACCGCCCGTACGACATCCAGCGTTTGGTAACGGTTGAAGGGAGCGATTTTGATCGCCTTCACTCCCGGCAGCTCGGCGAGTTCGCGCCAAAACGCAAAGCTCAGCCGCCTGCCCCCCACGGACGGCTGCAAATAAAATCCGCAGACGGGAAGCACCGCCGAGATCGCTTCCGTGCGGCGGATCAGCTCCGCCTCGCTGCAA
>NZ_JAWDJI010000195.1:0-58689 GCF_032465655.1 Paenibacillus sp. 3LSP
TTTCGATGTGAGTGAACCGATGCCTCTTTAGTAACATTTTAACTGAGTGATCGCGTCCCGTTTACATATCACCCGTTGATTTTATATAATAAAATCGGAATGGGGGAAGAAGCATGGCAAATATTTGGGAATTTGTTCGGTTTAATACGTCTGAACGTCCGAAATATACTCGTTACGAATTAGCGAAGTTAGTACGTGAAAAAAGGGAGCAAGCTAAATTATCTCTTGATGATGTGGCTACCCAGTTTAATGTAGATGTTGAGTTGTGGAAAAGTATTGAAAATGCTTCCCGTTCTTTTAATGTCAAGATTTATAAAATTATTAGTGCTTTTTTAGACATGTCTATCAGTGAGCTTCTTGCAAAAGATGTAGACGACATGGCTGCAATTAGTTTTCGAGCGAACGACAAAGAAGAAAATGAAGAAATTAGCGAAGCAATTTATCTTGCAAATTTAATTTTTGATGAAATGGTTATGCAAGAGAAATTAAGTTCGCATTAGTCCGAGGTGGTTTTTTGGCTAAACAGAGAAAACTAAGCCGCGAAAAAAGGGAAGCGCTGTATCATTCAGTAATCCCAATTGCCTCTAGGTTTAGGAAGGAATTCCTTGATGATACAATCCCCATTAAGGACACCTTCCAAACGCTCGAGCAGTTGGGATTTTTTATTGTTCGTTTTCCAACACACAACAACCTTTCCGGCTTTCATTTGAAAAAAAGCGATTACGATTGTATTTTCATAAATAGTTCGCATCCACTAAGCCGTCAATACTTTTCTGGTTGGCATGAATGTTACCATGCATACACCGGTGAAGGTGGGGGGATTAGCTTAGAAGAAGACACGCAGCTCGACGAAATTGAATATAAAGCTGAGTGTTTTGCCGGTTGTATTCTTATGCCTGAACATTTGGTTAGTTCGTATATTCGTGAAAAAGGAATATCTTTGAGTTACCCAAGTTATGACCAACTAGTTCGCATGCAAAATTATTTCAGAGTTAGTTTGAGTGCACTTTTGACAAGGTTGATACAAATATATCCAGAACACCAAAGTGTTCTTTCCAAAAGGTTTGCCCTGACACACGCAAGCCGGTTAGATGATATGAAAGAAGTGGTCCGAAGAGTCAACGGTGACATTGAGCTCATTCTGCCCAGTAATGAGTTTTCGGTATCTCCACGATTTTATGTGAAACTGCATGAAAATTTAAGCGCTGATCGGATAACTGCAGCAAAAGCAGAATCTATACTGGATTTAATCGAAAAAGTTAGGGAAAAGTATGGAGTTTGACTTTTCGAAATATCCAATATGTGATACCGACATCTGGGTGAATATATGTTTAGCGGACCTTCATTCGCGATTATTTGCGAAATATGAAAAACTGGTTTTTGCAGATGTAGTTGAAGGAGAAATCATGGCGTGGAATAAAAATCCGGACTTTTCATTTATCGCGGAGAATTTCGATTCTTATAAAAAACATGGAGAGATATTTGTTATCCAGCACGATGTCCACATTTATGAAGAGGATAGAAAGATTCTAGAGACAACTCTCTATCAACTAGGATTTCAAATTGATTTCAAAAACCAGCCTCCTGAAAAGAATAAAGGTGAGTTCGTTTCCGCTATTTATGCAGACCATTTTGGAATTCCCTTAATGCAATCAAATGATGGAGCATTTCAAGAAGGTGGACGAGGTCGGGTTGAATTTCCAGATCTAAGAATCAAGAACTGGTTTCTTCTACCTGGATCATCGAACGGTAGATCATAAGTACAACATCATTACCGACGTGCATATCACGCCTGGCAACGTCCATGACTCTGTCCCCTATATCGATCGACTGGAGCATATCGTTAAAAAGTTTGGATTCGAAAAAACACTTGAAGCCGTGGTGCTTGATGCAGGGTACTTCACATCGTACATTTGCAAGAAGCTTCAGGATAAAAACCTATTCGCTGTCATTGGAAAAAGATCGTTTACGCCGACCAAAGGACTCATTGCGAAGTGGCGTTTCAAATACGATGCAGACAAGAACGTATACATCTGTCCCCAAAAGCATGAATTAACATATAGCACAACAGATCGAGAAGGATATCGGCAGTACAAATCCGACCCTAAGCACTGCGCGGAGTGCCCCATGCTGAAGGAATGCACCAGGTCGAAAAATAAAACAAAGGTGATTACGCGGCATGTTTGGCAGCCAAGCAAGGAATGGGTGAATGCCAATGGAAGAAGTCGGTCCGGTAAGTATTTGTACCGGTTGCGTTATCAGACAATTGAGCGAAGCTTCGCGGATGCCAAAGAGCTCCACGGGCTTCGCTATTGCCGTTTCCGGGGTCGTAAGAAGGTTCAGCAGCAAGCATTGATGACCGCGACCTGCCAGAAATCGGATAGGAGGCTATCCATTAGTTGAATAGCCGACCTTCCACACCACCGTACGTACCGTTCGGTATACGGCGGTTCAATCGTTTAAGTGCAAGTTACGAAGACGCTCGTATTGGGCAGGGAAGTCATAATACCCTGCCTGTGCGAGCTTTTCGTTTGTTATAGAGCGTTGCAGGATTGCACTCCCAGCCACACGCCAGTACCCCAGTCGTGTGTTCCCCCATTGGTAGGCTTGCCATTCCGGTATCCCTAGCTTGCGCAGGTTCTGTACCTTCGTTCTCGGCTTCTTCCATTGCTTCCAGATGTACATGCGGAGTCGTCTTCTCAGCCACTCGTTCCATCCTTGCAGAATCCGTTTCATGTCGGCTACATAAAA
Organism: Paenibacillus sp. 3LSP; assembly: GCF_032465655.1. Classification (NCBI taxonomy): domain Bacteria; kingdom Bacillati; phylum Bacillota; class Bacilli; order Caryophanales; family Paenibacillaceae; genus Paenibacillus; species Paenibacillus sp. 3LSP. The sequence goes on from NZ_JAWDJI010000195.1 coordinate 2,752, forward strand.
GTGGCCGAGCCAGCCGCGAATATAGACCTTTACGTCCTCCATAATCTGTCGAACCTTTCTCCCTTGACTCCGTCTCGTTAGTTCTTTCAGCTTCTTCTTCGCTTTTGCGAGAGATTGCGGATGAGTGCGGATATACACACCGTTCCCGTTCTTCCCCAAAGCAAAGCCAAGGAATTTGAAATGTTTCCGAGCGACTACACTGACGACCTTGCTTTTCTGCGCATTCAGTTTGAGCTTCAGCTTGTTTTCCAAATATGCTCGACAGGATTCCAGAAGCCGCGTTGCTGCTCGTTTGCTCTTCGCCAGCACGACGATGTCATCCGCATAGCGAATGACCACCACGCCTCTGCGTTTCATCTCCTGATCAAACTCATTCAGATAGATATTGGCCAGTAGCGGCGATAACGGGCCGCCTTGTGGTGAGCCTTCTTCGGTCTCGCGTCGTACTCCGTTTTCCATGACACCGCTTTTGAGATACTTCTTGATCAAATCGGTTACTCGTTTGTCCTGGATTTGCTTGCGCAGCAAGTTCATGAGCAGTTCGTGGTTCAAAGTATCGAAGTACTTTGAGAGATCAATTTCGACGGCGTAGCTATACCCCTGATCCGCATAAGTTTTTACACTTTTAATCGCTTGCTGTGCGCTTCGCCCGGGGCGGTAACCATAGCTACCTTCCGAGAAAAGTGGCTCGAACAGCGGTTGCAGTTGCTGGGATATGGCTTGTTGAATCACTCGGTCTATCACGGTGGGAATGCCGAGTTTTCGCACTCCGCTTCCATCTGGTTTGGGGATTTCCTTGCGACGCACCGGACTTGGTTTGTAACTCCCGTCCCGGATGCTTTGCAAGAGTTCCTCTCTGTGTTCCTTCAACCACGGCAGTGCCGCTTCGACGGTCATACCGTCTATTCCCGGTGCGCCGTGGTTGCTCTTAACCCGCTTATAGGCTCTGTTCAGGTTGTCCCTCTCCAGTATCTTCTCAAGCAGGTTGTTTGCACCGTCTCTTTCTTTGCTTTCCCGAGTGTCGACGCTCCGCGCTCCTGCATACTCTTCGCGTTCCACGCTATCCCTTTGCAGGCAGCCCTTCTGGTATTCTGCTTTCATCGCGTCGACTCTCCTTCCAGTATGTACTCGAGACTGACGATTGTTCAGCCCTTCCGTTCGCTGCTGTCGCAGCTTGCGTACTATGGCGTCTGCTGACTTCTCACAGCAAGCTTTACTCCATGATTCGGATTTTTTTTTCCTACTCCATGTCTGTGAGACCTCCCCGGGTAAGAGCGATAACCTTCCCCTCATCTATCTGCCACATTTACATGGCGGGATTCGGGCAGTATTGGACTTTACTTTGTATGGCAAGCTCGTCCGTCCCCCCATGCCTCATATGTTCGTCAGACCGAGGGTTTGCCTCCGGCTTCCTTCAGATTCCGCCTCGCGGCGGACGCCCTTGCCCTTGGCTAACAGTTCCTACTGCCAAGCCTGTAGCGGACTTTCACCGCCAAGTTATCGCCCATGCCGGGCGCACCATCAAAAAGATCGCCAATATTCTGGCCAAGAGGGCCGAATAAGGAGGCGATCTTTTTAATTTCAACTCAAGTTTTGGTTTTTCTATACTTCACTCTAGTTATAAAAATAAAAGCCCCAAAAAAACGGGGCTTAATCAACATTCTGACCTAAGCTGACAAGCTTAGAATTTTTTCTACATTTAAAACTTATTACATATATTGATTATGTCATATTGAATGTTACACAAAAATGGATATATAAACCAATTTATTCCTAGAAATTTACACATATTAAACCTTAGAGGTGACTTTTACAAAAAAATATCTTGGAATTTTTCTTATAGCATATTGAATATATTCATTTATATCGAATATTATTAACACATAGAAAGAAAACGCTTGCAACTAAGGGGGGAGTCTATCGCAAAGTTAGCAGCTTAGGAGTACAAGTCACTAGAATCCATCCAACGAAGCTTTAGGAGGTGAACACAGCATGGGATCCAGCAAATTACGTAAAATTTGGTATTTCCGGCATATTTACTTGTTTTTGCTTCCGGCGATCATTTGGTATTTGATTTTTGCCTATTATCCGATGTACGGCATTTTAATAGCGTTCAAAGATTTCAAATACAATCTGGGCATATTAGGGAGCCCATGGGCTGGCTTTAAGTATTTCGAACAGTTCCTTAACGATTCCAGCTTTTATGATGTCCTCCGTAATACCTTGTCAATCAGCGCGCTCAAGCTGATTTTCGGATTTCCGGCGCCGTTGATTCTGGCTTTGATGCTCAATGCGGTGATGCACGGAAGGCTCAAAAGAGTGTTCCAAACGATTTCTTATTTGCCGCACTTCGTTTCGTGGGTTGTTGTTGTGACTTTGCTGCAAAAAATTCTGTCCCCGAACGTCGGGCTGATTAATGACATCCGGTATCAAATGGGGTTGGAACCGATCTTCTTTATGGGTAAGCCGGAATTGTTCTATCCGTTGGTCGTCATATCCGACATCTGGAAAGGGGTCGGCTGGGGATCGATCATTTACTTGGCTGCGTTAACGAACATCGATCCTCATTTGTATGAGGCGGCGGAAATCGATGGGGCCGGAAGGTGGAGTAAGCTGTTTAAAATTACGCTTCCCAGCTTGACGCCAACGATCGCGATCCTGCTCATTTTCTCGCTCAGCGGCATTCTGAACGCAGGCTTTGACCAGATTTGGCTGATGCAAACCCCGGCGACCTTAAGCGTGTCGGAGATATTAGACACTTATGTGCTGAAGACAGGACTCCAGCAAGGGCAATTAGCTTATTCTACTGCCATCGGTTTATTCAAATCAGCGATCTCACTTGGGCTCATTGTGCTTGTCAACTATATCTCCCGAAAAGTGAGCGAGGTATCGCTATGGTAATAAGCCAACGGCAAGCATGAGGAGGTTGTGCGCATGGGGGCGAAAAGGCTGACGTCGGCGGACCGAATTTACATGGTGCTTAACTATTCGGTGTTGTTTATATTTTGCGCCACGGCGCTGTATCCCTTTATCTATTTCCTTGCCCTTTCGTTTAATGACGGCTACGACGCGATGAAGGGCGGAATCTACTTTTTTCCGAGAGTCTTTACTTTAGAGAATTATGCAAAAGCGTTTACCAATCCATTGATCTTAAATTCGTTTTATGTATCGATCGCCCGAACCGTGATTGTAACGGTTGGTTCGGTATTATTGACGGCTTTGCTAGCCTACGCGCTGTCACGGAAAGGCTTGCCCGGCCGAAAGTATATTGTCTTCTTCTTTTTCTTCACCACATTGTTCAGCGGGGGCTTGATCCCGACCTTTATTCTGTTCCGGCAAATCCACATTCTCAACACGTTTTGGGTATTGGTGCTGCCTTCCCTTTACAGCTTCTTTAACGCGATTATTATGAAAACCTTCTTTGACGGAATTCCTGAAGCTTTGTCCGAGTCGGCCCGGATTGATGGTGCCAGCGAATTATCCGTATTCGCCAGAATCATCCTGCCGCTCTCGATGCCGGTACTGGCGACCATTGCCTTGTTTGTTGGGGTCGGGGTGTGGAATGACTGGTTCACGGGGCAGTTTTTTATCCAAAATGAAAAATTACACCCCGCAGCGACCTTTCTAAACAAAATGATTAGTGAAGCTTCCTTCCAGTCGATGACTTCGTCGTCAGGGAACAGCGGTTCTGCGATTCAGAACATGACCGAATCCCAGCTGGAGCTGCGAGGAGTGACCCCGGAAGCCTTGCGGATGACGTTCGTCATCATCATTACCACACCAATCATTTGTGTCTATCCGTTTCTTCAGAAGTATTTCGTAAAAGGCGTATTGGTTGGTTCGCTTAAGGAGTAGTTGGTATAAAAGGTGAAGCCTTTTATATAAAATTGTTCATTGAAAGGGGAGTAGAGTATGAGCAAGAACGGGTTGAGGAGCGGTTTTATCATCACACTGATCGCTATCCTGCTGACAGCATGCGCAGGGTCAGGCGGGACTAAGGAGGCGAGCACGGTTAACTCGGGTTCGAATGAACCGGGGAACGTGAGTGAGACGGGTGCCGAACAATTTAAGCCTGTCACCTTAACGTACCTCAGCGCCTGGAACGGCGGCGGAGGTGCTTTCCCGCAAGATCAGGAGAATAATCCCGTAGCTCAAAAAATCCGGGAAAAAACCGGGGTCACTTTAAAGATGGAATCGATTACGACCAGCGAAGTAGAGAAATTGAACACCATCTTCGCTTCCGGTACGGTTCCGGATATCGTGAATGCTCCATTCTGGTCAACGACCGGGGGAGAAGGACAAGTTATCAAGAAAGCGGCCATGGAAGGCCAGATTCTGGACTTAACACCTTATCTGGATAAGTATCCGAATGTAAAAAGACTTGTGACAACCGGGATCGCTAAAGACTTTAACGAGTTCGATCTGAACAGCCCGGATTTTGAAGGAAAAACCTATCTCATTCCTACCGAAACTCCAGACGGAACCCCTGAGAGCATTCATAACTGGAACTACGGCCTTTTTGCCCGGGGAGATATTCTGAAGGCGCTGAATGTCAAAGCCGAGGAGATCGACACGCAAGAAGAGCTGTATGATTTACTGGTTAAAATCAGAGACGGCGGCTTTAAGGATATTGCCGGCAAACCGGTCATTCCGGCAGGTACGATGTGGAATGGCTGGGATTATGGCCAATTCCTTGCCGGTTGGTCCGATTACAACATTTCCGACTACCGTGAAGAAGACGGGAAGCTGATCCACTGGACGCAATCCAAGGATCATGAAGAACGGCTGCTCTACATGAGAAAGTTGCTGAACGAAGGGTTGTTTGACCTTGAAGCCTTCAGTAATACGAGCACAACGGCGAACGAAAAGCTGACGACAGGCAAGCTCGCTGTATTCGGTGCACAACCGATGTTAGCGGAGTTGTCTAAGACGCTGTATAAGACGAATCCGGAAATGCAATACGAGCTGCTTGGCCCGATGAAGAATAAGCGCGGTGAAATTCGGACGCAAGTAGAGAAACCGGGACGTTCCGGCTTCCCTGTCCTGTTCTTAAGCGCGAACATCAAGGACCCTGATGCAGCATTGCGTTACATTGATTACGTTAACAGTGAGGAAGGACGCTTGCTTGCCTACTACGGTATTGAAGGTACGCACTACACGCTGGAAAATGGAATTCCGCAATGGATTCCGGACGTGAAGAAGCAATTTGATGAGAACCCGGATCTGAAGAGAGACGCAGGGCTTAATTTCCTTCCGGGACGATTCATTGGCGCCTTCTCTGATTCCGTCACTTGGCCGATTCCAGAAGACCAAAAAACGCAGTGGCAAAAGCTGGAGGAGAGCTTCTCGGCCAGAATGCCGATCAAGATCATCGACAAGGTCAGCGCGAGTTACCTCGCGAGAGAATGGCCGAAGTATGACGAGTTTATCAATAAGACCAGCAGCTTGAATTTTGATGATGAATTTAAGAAAGCCCTATTTGCCTCGTCGGATCAAGAAGCTCTAAATATACTGCATAAAACTCAAGAGAAATTCCGAGATGCAGGCGTAGAGGAAATGGCGGCGTTTGTGGCGCAAAAAGCGGCAGAGCGGGATGATGTAGGGTTCTAACCCCTACTCATCCTGAAGATGAAGGAGGGAACGAAGATGTTGAACGTGGCAATGTTAAGTAAATGGCATGTGCATGCAGAGGATTATGCCAGAATGTTACAATCCCATGGGGATGTGAGAATCACCGCGGTATGGGACGAAGAACCTGAACGCGGCAGAGAATGGGCGACTCGATTAGGTGCGGACTTTGAGGCAGATCTGGACACTCTTTTGCGGCGGGAAGATGTGGATGGGGTAGTGGTGGATGCCCCTACAAGCATGCACGCTGACGTCATGGTGGCTGCGGCGCAAGCCGGCAAGCATATTTTCACCGAGAAAGCGATGGCGCTGACCACGGAGGAATGTGAGCGAATATCGGCAGCGGTACGTGAGGCCGGCGTTAAGTTCTGTATCTCCTTCCCGGCCCGCACGAGACCGCAGGAATTGTTCGCAAAGCAGCTGATCGATGACGGAATCCTAGGGGATGTGACACTTCTGCGCATTCGGAACGGGCATGACGGGGCATTAAACAATTGGCTGCCGGAGTACTGGTATGATGAGAAGCAAGCCGGCGGCGGGGCGATGATGGATTTAGGCTGTCACCCGATGTATCTTGCCAGCTGGTATTTAGGAAAGCCAAAACGGATCACTTCCATGTTCCACTACTTCACTCATCGCGCCGTGGAAGATAATGCACAATGCTCCATCGAGTTTGCCAACAACGCGGTTGCCCTGGTCGAAACCAGCCTGGTGACGTATCGAACTCCTTCTGCGCTTGAAATTTACGGTACAGAAGGCACATTGATCATCTCGGATTCGAACGTGAAAGTCATTTCGAAGAAATTCGATTCCCCCTTCTCCGGATGGATATCGCCAACACAGTTCCCTGCAGCGCAGCCGCTCCCGATCGTTCAATGGGTGGATGCCTTGCTTGAGGATAAGCCGATGCCGTTCGGACTGGAAGATGGAACGAAATTAACAGAGCTTCTGGAGGCGGCCTATATCGCCCACAAGGAAAATCGAACGGTGGAGTTCAAGTAGCGCGGAGGAGGGGAACAGATGAGAACGGTAAAAGTAGGGATCATCGGTTGCGGACTCATTGCCAATGACAAGCATATGCCGAGTTTAGCGAAGGTGGACAATGTGCGGATGGTAGCCTTCTGCGACTTGATCCCGGAAAGAGCTGAGGCTGCCGCGAAGAAATTTGGTACGCCGGATGCCAAGGTGTTCACGAATTATAAGGATCTGCTGGCGCTGGAAGAGATCGAGGTTGTACATGTGTTAACCCCCAATAGTTCTCATGCCTCGATTTCCATCGATGCGCTCGAAAGCGGCAAACATGTCATGTGCGAGAAGCCTATGGCGGTCACGGGTGCTGAGGCAAAAGCGATGTATGAAGCTCACTTGCGAAGCGGCAAGAAGCTCACCGTCGGTTACCAGAGTCGATCCAGCGCCAAGAGCCAACTGCTCAAGAAGATGATCCAAAATGGCGAACTGGGAGATATCTATTTCGCCAAAGCGGTGGCTACTCGCAGAAGAGGTGTACCAACCTGGGGCGTGTTCTTGGATAAAGAGAAGCAAGGCGGCGGCCCGATGATCGATATCGGAACTCATTCCCTGGACTTGATCCTCTGGTTAATGGATAATTATGAACCGGAAAGCGTCGTCGGCAGTGTGTTCCATAAGCTGAAATACACCGAAAATGCCGCAAACGAATGGGGCTCTTGGGATCCGAATGAGTTCGAAGTCGAAGACTCCGCGTTTGGCTACGTGAAATTCAAAAATGGAGCTACGGTCATCATCGAAACGAGCTGGGCCTTAAATATTGCGGATGACTCAGGCAATTTGGTGTGCGGCACGAAGGGCGGAGCGGATTTTAACAATCGTAAGCTGCGGATCAATGGCGAACGAGACGGAAGCTTGTTCGTGAATGAAATCGATGTCGATCCTAACGCGAGAGAACTGTTCCGCGGGGAGAAGCTGACCGATTTCGAGTATGAAGCGAAACAATGGATTCATAGCATCGTCAACGACACGGAACCTCTCGTGAAACCGAGGGAAGCGATGATCGTATCTCAGATTTTGGAGGCGGTCTATCAATCCGCGGAAACGGGGAAGATCGTTTATTTTGATCAGGAATAAGTACGTATAAGGCCATGAGGCGTAAGCTTCGCGGGACAGAGGGCATGAAAACAAAATGGGGCTGTCCAGAAAGTCAGTGAAAATTGACCTCTGGACGCCCTGTTTTGTTAAATGTTAAAAAAAGGAACAAAATAACCTAATTTTCCTGTAGAATGAAGTTACCACACAACAATCTACAAAAGGCGTAGCTCGGCGTGATTGATGAGATGATTGAAGCCATCCCGGATGAGCAGTTGTTTGCTCACTATACGGCGAGGGCTAAAGAAGGTTCACACGGAGTTTGGGATTGTGGCTTTGGCTCACAATTTGCTTAAGGTGGCGGGTATCCGCCACGCTACTCTATCAATCAAAATATATATTATATTTACAAAAATGCCATTGACTACAAATAATAAGAGAATTATTATAAAAAGGTATATATTGACATTTAAGAGGATGGAGGTAATTGAATTTATGAAAACTAGTTTCAAGTATTTGGTGGCGACGTCTGTAATTAGCATTTCTCTTCTTGCAACTGCTGTGCCTGGATTTGCCGATACAGCGCTAAAAGCATCGGGTGGATGGAGTGAATCAGGAGGCTATTATATTAATCAAGCTAGATCAACTGGCGTAGGTATTTTCGCAAGTGATAGTCCCGATAAACATTATGGTGAACGTCGTACAAAAACAGAAGATCATGGTGAGACTGTATTTTACGCAGCTTATGGTTACACTATTTGGAAGGATACATACCATTATACAACTGCAAGGATGGAAGATAACAAAGGAAATGTGAGAACAACTAGTGGTAGACAATGGGGAACTGGATATACAGAGGCACAATCTCCATGGTATGCACCAGGTATATTTGAAAATACTGAGGCCAGAACGTACTGGGGACATTAAGCTTAACTCATATTGGGACATAAGTAGGATTAATATAGTGAAAAGGTTACTCAATCTATGGATTCGGATTAAGTAACCTTTCACTCTTTAACCCAAATGAAATGAGGAAAATGAATTGATTACGCTAAGAAAGAAAGATGCAGTTCTTTACATTGTTTTGACCGGTCTATTTTTATTCTTCTGTATCTTTCAAACTTATTTACATAAGCAAGAAGAGTTTAATGAAATTTCTAATGAACTATATACTAATCATCATAAAGTTCTTATTAATCAAGGTGATGATCGGTGGTTAAAGGAATTGTCGGATTCCGATTGCAGAATTTTCGCAGAATATAATAGCACCTATCGAGCGTTATTGAAAAATTCAGGGGAATGGTCTCCTCCAATAAGATCGGGGCATTATTTCTTAGAAACAGACCAAGGCCGCAAGGCAGTGGTTGGCAATGAAATGAGAAAACAAGTATATGAACGCGGAGGAAATAAATATATTACTTTTCAAGGAGTAGAATATGAAGTCACCGGTTTTATGGGGGCTTCATTTGCAAGTTCGATAGATTATTTAGTATTACTTATTAATCCTGAACTTCCGAATATCCCTAAAAATACTAGAATTATTGTGGATGGCGATAACGAATCTACAGTTGAAGAGTTAGTTGAAAAAGTTGTAAGCAAAAACCCCCTTATATCTCAGATTGAAAGTACACAGAAAGGTGTAACTAGAACAGCAGAAGTATCATTTTTTAATTTTTTGTTATTCGTTGAAATGTGCATTCTTATATTATTCACTATTACAGCTTTTATAAGATACTGGTATGAAAAAGAAAAGAAAACCATTCGTGTTTTGTTCCTCTTGGGCGTTTCGAAAAGAAAAATATATCAACAAATTATAAATAAATCACTGCTAATTGTGATTTTTTCAAGTATTTCCACATTTTTTGTCATTTATATCTTTGATTCATTCATCTTATTTAATTTGGGTTCGATGATTTTGCTGACATTTCTTTTCTTATTTAGTGTTTGGCTATTGTTGAGCTTATTTTTTTATAATGATCATGCAAAAGGAAAGGTAACCAGGAATGATCCTCAATGAATATAGGTTATATCTAAAGAAATATAAATTTTTGGTACTCATCATGTACTTGCAAATCACAGTTTTTTTAATCCTTTTTGGAACGTTTGTTGCTTTTCTACAGCAACTTGATTATGAAAGTAGGAGCCTTGGTGAAATATATGAAGGAAAGGCGGTCTATCAATTACTGGACAATTATTATGATGGGGAAAAGTATCAAGATTTTAATAGTCAATCGGACTATTTAATAAAATTAAAAAATTACTATTCGATGCTAAATACTTCAACCGATTTTCAATATTTGGCAATGTTTAATCATCACATTCTACTGGAAGATAAAGGCCTTCCGCTTAAATTTGTTGAAGGTTACGAAAGCGGGGGAGAAAAACACCAGGAAAGTATTAATGGAACAGTATATACAGCAGTAAAATCATTTCAAATGAATAAAAAAGCTGCTGATTTTTTTCATCTAAATACGTCGGAAGGAACAATGTGGGGCGAGGACGATTTTAGTAATTCTACCAATACCATGTCAGTATTATTAGGTTCTTCGTATAGGAAGATCTATCAATTAGGTGAAGAAATATCCATAAAATACTACAATAAACCACAAAGAGTAAAGGTTATTGGGTTCTTGAAGGAAAATAGTAAGTTGTTTTTTAATAATAATCCGGAGTTTTATCTTGATGATTACATAATTATTCCATATAGAGAATATGGGAATCCAAAATCAGAGGAAGATGAGTTGTTTCAACAAATAAATTATTTTGCCATGATTAACGGTTTTATTGTTACTGAAAATAATACTGTACAGACTCAAAAAATGTTTCAAAGAATTGATGCGATTGCAAAGCAAAATGCTATCGACTATTCTTTTATCGGTTTGAATCCACATTTTCTAAAATATCGAGGTTTGCTGACAACACTATTAGAAAATAAATCGTTGGTGCAATCATTCTTTTTCGCTATGATTTTTTTAAATTTGTTAATTATTAGCTATATCATCATTTTGCAACAAAAAAGAAGATTTCCTTTTTTATTTATTCATTTTATAAATGGAGCCACTAAGATGGAACTTATCAAAATGCAATTTTTGGAAATTGGAAGTGTTTTCCTGGCAGCTTATTTATCCGCGTTTATTATTATTGATCAAGTTTTAAAATTGGGTGATCTTAAAACACAGTTTATTTTGTTACTGCTGAGCATAGCTATGAGCGTTATTTCGTGCATTGTCCCCGCTTATAAGCTTCTGTATACACCATTCGTTATAAATCATGAAGAAGAAGGGGGAAGAGGGCAAAATGCTTATTGAACTAGCTGGAATCACTAAATGTTATAAGAACGGAAGCCAATACGTCAATATTTTAGAGGATTTGAATTTAAAAATTCATGAGGGAGAATCAATAGCAATAAAAGGGAAGAGTGGTTGTGGAAAATCAACTTTACTAAATATTATAGGTGGGCTTCTTCCTTTCGATAAAGGTGTAATGCTCTTCAATGGTACGGATATCTCAAAACTAACAGAAAACCAAAGAGCCGAGTACCGCAAAAAAAATATTGGCTTTGTAACTCAAAATTTCCATTTGCTTGATGACAGGAATGTTTTTGAAAATATTGCCCTCCCGCTACAATATCTTGGGATGCCAAAACATCAAATAAAGGCTAGGGTTGAAGAAATTCTTTATGATCTGGAAATTGAGTATACAATAAAGAGAGAAATTTCAACATTATCTGGTGGTGAACGTCAACGGGTTGCTATTGGACGTGCTATTGTAAAAAGACCCTTATTGCTTTTGGCAGATGAACCTACCGGTTCACTTGATGAACAAACCGAAGAATCGATTTTGAAAATATTTAGTTCTCTGCATCAACAAGGAGTGACGCTAGTCATAGTTACTCATGACGATACTGTTGCAAAAAGTTGTCAGCATATATATAAACTACAGCATATGGAGTTGTATTCTGTAAGTTAGTAAATTAGTATTCAGTAAAAATATGTACAAATTAACGAAGTCTTCACGTTAACAAATATTCAGACAATAAGGATGTGAGAGCCAAAAACCGACGGGGCTGTCCAGAAAGTCAGTGAAAACTGACCGCCGGACGCCCCGTTTTTGTCGAATGATAATAAAAGGAACAAAATAACCTAATTTTCCTGTAGAATGAAGTTACCACACAACTTTAGCCAGTTGAGCACGCGAAGCGTGCGAAACAAAAAACCACCCGCTATGCGGGTGGAGGGAAGCAAGGTTTGACCAACAAGACCATCCCCATAAAATTGAGATGTTCAGGCTCAATTAAAGAAAGGAACGGTCTTAGATGGCAAACAAGAGCTATAGTCTAGTTCGCACGAAGTGGATGTGCAAATACCATATCGTGTTCACCCCGAAGTATAGACGGAAAGAGATCTATAATCAAGTGAGGAAAGACTTGATCGAAATATTTAAACATTTGTGTAAGTACAAAGGAGTAGAGATCATAGAAGGGCACATGATGCCAGATCATGTACATATGCTTGTAGCGATCCCACCCAAAATCTCAGTATTGTCATTCATGGGATATCTAAAGGGAAAGAGTTCACTGATGATATTCGAGAAGCATGCCAACTTGAAGTATAAATATGGCAATCGAAAATTTTGGGCAGAGGGATATTAGGGTGGTTATGATTTACAGCATGTGTTAAAATTTTTCAAGGTTCAATATGTTTACATTTGCGCACAAATGCATATAATAAAAATTAGGCGGTGAGATTATGGGACTCAATTATGATCCAAGTAAATGTAAGCAAATAATTGACAATATTGATATTGAATTTTTTAGAGCTCTTTTCGACCCAGTTCGAAGTGAATTGTTGATATTTCTTTCCGCTAATGGTGAAATGACGGTTGGGGAAATAGCAGAACATTTTCCTCAAAATCGATCGGTGATTTCTCGTCATCTAGATTTTATGAATAGATATAGTATTGTTCAGAGAAGGAAAGAAGGTCGAGAAATTTACTACAAAGCAAATAAAAAGTTCATTGCCGATAAGTTTGAGGCAACAGCGCATAATATGAAAGCACTCATGAATATAAAAAAATGATGATCCCACAGTGACTATTGATTGGGATCGGCACTGCTAATATTCAAAATAATAGAGTGCTTTTTATTTTGCTCTATATATGCATTTATGTGCACATAAACACGGAAGGGGTTTTTAGGATGGAACAGTCGAATAGAAAATGGTGGATTCTAGTCACAGTTAGTTTAGCTGTATTTATGGCAATGTTGGACATTACAATTGTGAATGTAGCGCTGCCAGAAATTCAAAAAAAGTTTTCATCCAATTTTTCAAATCTACAATGGGTATTGAATGGTTACACTTTAGTATATGCTGCGATGCTATTGCCAGTCTCGAAGTTAGGGGATATTATCGGACTTAAAAAAGTGTTTCTATTGGGATTAAGCGTCTTCGTGATAGGTTCCCTTACAAGTGGCTTAGCGAGTAGTCATCTTTGGTTGAACATTTTCCGAGGTTTGCAAGGAATTGGTGGAGCAGCAATGATGTCATTATCGTTAACGATTGTGACATCATCATTTCCTGACAAACAAAGAGGATTAGCATTAGGGTTTTGGAGTGGAGCGGTTGGTCTAGCTATATCAGGGGGACCCCTTATTGGCGGGGCTTTAGTTGATAGTTTGGGTTGGCGATCAATTTTCCTGATTAATATACCTTTTGGTATTTTGGCAATCCTATTAGGGATCTTCTTCATCCAGGAAAGTAATAGAAATAGTAACGAAAAAATTGATTTTTTCGGATTTCTTTTAAGTACTGCAATGATCTTCACTATGGTATTAGCTCTAATTCAAAAAGAAATGCATGAAAATTATTCGTGGATCGATTGGCATATATTAAGTTTATTAAGCTTATCAATCGTTTTCTTCATTGCTTTTCTTGTGGCTGAAAGAAAGGTGAAGAATCCTATGATTGAATTGTCCATTTTTAAAAAATGGTTCATTTAATGGTGCCAACATTGCAGCATTTGTTTTAGGTGCGGGTTTATATGGCGGTTTCACATATCTAGCCATTCTTATGCAAAATTATATGGGCTATTCCGCGTTTGAAACAGGAATGAAGATGTTATTAATCAGCGGGTTTACGATTATATTAGGTCCTATGGCTGGTATAATTTCCGGGAAAATTGGGAACCGTTGGTTGATTAGCGGTGCGTTATTGATTGGAGCGATTGGAATGATTGTTCTTCGTCATATGATGAAAGTACCTTTTGAATGGAGTTATTTAATACCTGGATTTGTTCTTGCTGGGATCAGTAATGCTTTGGTAAATCCTCCAATCTCTAATGCTGCAATGAGCTCTGTTGATCCAAAACATGTTGGTATGGCTTCCGGTATTTTAAATGTATTCCGGCAAGTAGGTATTTCATTTGGTGTGGTAATATTAGGCATTAATTTGACAGAAGGTTATAACCATTCTTTGGATAAGCAAATGATGGGAGTACAAAATATTCCTGCAGAGTTTAAAAATCAAATGCTAGATGTTTTTCACAAAACGGGAGCTTTTGCTGGCTCGCAAATTTTTGAAAGTAAGCAAGCTGAAGTATTCAAGCAAATGCCAGCTTTTGGAGACATCAAGAATATTGTCTTTAGTGCTTTCAACACCGGGATGAAAGATGTCGATTTATTCATTGCCATCTTATTGCTTATTGGCTCATTTGCAAGTGCTGTTCTGATTAAAAAAAGAAAGCCGAGCAATCAAACGGCTGTGATTCATATGGATAACGCAGCTTCTGAAAATAGTAATTTAAAATAGGGAACTGTAATTCAAAATCCACGAGGCGACAGCCTCGTGGATTTTGCTTATCCATTTCCGTTTACTCTGCGGTACTCTTGGTTATTTTCCATGACGAGGGCGGCGGTGCCGATAAAAAACGCATTTCCCGGGAATTTTGAACGTGCGATCTGGACTTTGCGGCGGTTGCCTGCGGCGATGATCCGGCGATTTACCTCCTGCTCAAAATATTGAAACAGCGGGTCTTTGGCAAACCATAAGTCGCCTCCGATAAAAATACATTCCGGGTCATATAGATGCACGATGTTGATCAGGCCGCTCAAAAGATAATGCTTCATCCGTTCCAATGCAGCGGAACAGATCGCATCGCCGGCTTCCGCCTTAATCAGAAGCTGCATCCAATCCATATCGTGCGGCGCGCCGTTCTGATGTGCCCAGTGGAGGGTGGCGCGAACGCTGCTCATCGCCTCCAAGCAACCACGTTGCCCGCAAGCGCATAACTCTCCGTCGGTCTGCACAATCATATGGCCAATAATTGAAGCGAGCCCATTCGTGCCGCTATATAAGCGTTGATCAAGAATCACTCCTCCGCCGATCCCTGCGGTTACCCCCACATACACGAAGTTGTTATACTGATTCCCGTCCCCGTAATACATCTCCGCCAGGGCGGACACGGCCATATCGTTTTCGATATAAACAGGAAGGTTCCAACGTTCTTTTAACCGTGGAACGATATGGATGATGTCGATATTAAAATCCGGCGGATCGATGATGACGCCTTCCGTCATATTGATCGGGCCGATACTCGCGATCCCGATGCCCCAGACCTTCTCGAAGGGGACGTTCTGTAGAATGACCTCGCACATGGCTAATAAGCCGCTAATAAAGCTGTCCTCCGTCGTGAATTGCCCGATCGGAACTTGGTTGTGCAGCACGATTGCGCCAGTCAGGTTGATAATTCCCACCTGCAAATAGTCCCGCCCCACACTAATGCCCAGCGTAAGCAGGCTGTCGGGCACCACTTCCAACAAGGTCGGTCGCCGTCCTGACGTTGAAGCGCTTGTCCCGCATTCGCGGACAATGCCCTCCTCCAAAAAATCAGCAATCAGCGAAGTAATGGTCATTTTACTTAGCTCCGTTTTTTTGCTCAGCTCGATTCTGGATATTGGACCACATGTGGCAATGGTCTTTAGGATGAGAAACTTATTCGTTTCGATCATATTCTGATGATTTACGCCTCGCATGGCTGCCATCTCCATATGTAAGAATAGGTATTCCTTTACAATTCAAAGTATATTACTCGTATTATATCACAGTTACATAGGGTTCGTGCCATAATAGATTTCTCAAATATATCTAATTTGTATCAATGACAGGATGATGAATAGTAAATTTAGGATATTAATTATGTTTGGATCAAGTTTAAGACCCATAATTATGAAAAAAATATTATGATTTAAATCTGCTTAAATTGTATTGACATCCCGTTGAAAGCGGTTTTATAATCCATTTAGTAAGAGATATTTACTATTTGGTATTCCTGTAAGGTGTCGCAGTTTATTAAAGGTTATATAAACCGAGTTCATCAAGAATTCTGCCTATTGCGGGGATACGAATGGAGTGATGAAGTTTGCTATGCGGATAGGAGTGGATATTGGCGGCACGAAGATCTCATGTGCGCTGGTAGGAGAGGATCAGACCATTCTTTTAAAGGTAAGTTTTGATACAAGGGGGGGACGGCCCTATACGGAGGTGTTGCGTGATATCGCGGATTCCATTTACTCGGTTCTGGACTTAGCTGGAATCCAACTTGATGAGGTTAAGGCGATTGGCCTTGGCTGCCCGGGAATCTTGGATCAGCAAAAGGGAGAAGTGATTTACTCCAACAATATTGCCTGGGAGCATGTCCCGCTAGTCAAAACGCTGCAGAGCTATGTACCCAAGGAAGTTTATATCGACAACGACGCCAATTGCGCTGCATTGGGCGAGTATCTCTGTGGAGCATCCCAAGGAACAAGCTCCTCGGTTACCGTGACGCTGGGCACTGGAGTTGGCGGGGGGATTATCCTTGGCGGGCAAATTCACAGCGGTTTTAATTCAGCGGCTAATGCGATTGGACACATGGTCATCGTATCCGGGGGCGTGCCATGCACCTGCGGGCGACGTGGCTGCTGGGAATCCTACGCTTCGATCACGGCGCTGATTCGGATGGCGGAGGAGATGGCAGCGCAATTTCCGGATTCCCTTCTGGCTGAAGTGAAGAGGCGCTCCGGGCAATTCAACGGGAAGAACATCTTTGATACGGCCAGACTCAACGACTCAGCAGCCTTAAAGCTGCTGGATCAATACTTCTATTATGTGTCAGAGGGGATTATCGACATCAATAATATTTTTCAGCCTGAGATGATTGTGATCGGCGGAGGAATTAGCAGTGAAGGCGACTATCTGTTACAGCCCATCCTGGCTTATGTCAAAAAAGGGGTGTACTGCAAGCAAGTTCCGCTGCCGCAAATTACGATTGCCAAACTGAACAATGATGCCGGACTCATTGGCGCAGCTTACTTGCACGGGTATCAGGCAACAGTGGTGAAGCAAGGAATTCAACGCGTTTAGTCTACAAACCCGCTTGATGCACATCGTGCCGCGGGGTCATTGTATAGATCAAACCAAGGGCAGGATAAATCGATGTCTGGCAAAAAAATGATGTCCTTATTTCTTACCATGTTCCTTATGACGGGGATCCTTGCAGCATGTGGTGGCGGGAACGCCGCCGATAACACCTCTGGAAATCCTTCTGGAAACACTTCTGGAAATACCGGAAATACAACTGCTTCCGAGAATCCGCCTGCACAGACTGGCGGAAAAGTAGACTTTTGGCTGGATAAACTGGGCGATGCGGAAAAGGCGGCTCGGTTGGCTGAAGCTTGGAGGAACGATTCAGGGATCGAGGTCGAGTTAACCAATTACCCTGATGTAGCAGCCTATCAAACGGCCATCCAACAAACGATTGATGACCCCGGAGCTCCTGGCCTGTTCACCTGGTGGAGCGGCCCCCAATTAGAAACACTGGCCAAGAACGGCAAGCTGGCAGACTTGACTGCGGAATGGGATAACTACATCGCCGACGGTGTTTCCGCAGATATCAAGGATGCTTTCACGGTGGACGGGAAGGTCTACGCAGCGCCATACAGTCTCCGTTACATGTCCGTGCTCTATAATGTGGAAGTTTTTGAGGCTGCCGGCGTGGCTGTTCCAACGACATTCGAAGAGTTTCTCGAGGCTTGCGAGAAGATCAAAGCCAGCGGTGTCACTCCAATTGGCTTGAAGAACGACTCCTGGGCCAGCTTCATCTGGTTCCAGCAATTGATTGCCGCTTACGATCCTCAGCTGTATATCGATATTTGCAATGGCACCAAGCCCTATACGGATGAGGCTGTGAAGGAAGTGATGGCAATCTGGAGAGACATGTTTAATAAAGGTTATTTTGGAGAGCCCATCGTCTACAGCGATCTCCATAAAGAATTTGCGACAGGCGTCGTCGCCATGATGTTGGATGATAGTCCTACCGTAACGGGCTTACAGAACGATTTCGGCATGGAGCCTGGAACGAATGTTGATGCCTTTATCCTGCCAAGCATGAATGGTGCAAAGGGGACGATCTTCTTTGAAGCTTCGCCAATTGTAGTAACTGAGGCTAGCTCTTCCAAAGAACAGGCCCTCGCTGCGCTGCGCGGCTTCTACAAACCAGGTACCCAAGCGGTGATGGTGGGTGAACTCGGCATTGCCAACATTAGTTCGATCTCCGTGGAAAATGGGACCATTCAGCGCATTTTGAATATGACCGGAGATTCCTCCAAGTACCAGCTTCTGCTTCGCTTCTATGAGAATACCCCTGAGGATCTGCGCAATACGGCCATTGATGAGCTCTCTCGCTTTATGTACAGCGGCGCGGATATTGACGATGTACTGAATACGATTCAGGTCAAGGCGGATGAAGTATTCGGTTAAATTACGACGGAGTGAGGGGGTTCCTTTGAAGAAGAGCAACATTGCTTGGACGAATTACCTTTATCTGCTGCCGGCGGTTCTGCTGGTTGCCGTATTCTTTGCCACATCCATCGTGTATACCGTTCGTTTGAGTTTCTATGATTATGATGGATTTTCCGCCATGCGGTTCGTGGGCATAGAGAACTATCGCCATCTGTTTCAGGATGCGAACTTCAAAATCTCTCTCATGAACACCGTGATCTGGGTTGTGTTTTCCCTTGTATTTACGTTGGCGCTGCCGCTGCTATTGGCTGTTTTCATTAAGAACAGTTCCTGGGTTGGCGGATTCAAAAATATTTTCTACTATCCCACAGCACTATCGAGCACCATTGGCGGCATTATCATGGTGGCCATTCTCTCGAAATACGGCATTCCTCAGTTGTTCGGCTTACTGGGATTCAAGAGCTGGGTTCGCGATTGGCTGGCCATCCCGTATGTCAATACGTTCATCATGATTTTGATGGGAACGTGGCAAGGTGTTGGCTTGAACACCATTCTATTCATCACCGGGCTGACCACCATTCCCAGCTCTCCGATTGAAGCCGCCAAGATCGAAGGCGCGCGGACGATTCAGCTATATACGAAGGTGATTTTCCCGCTTCTCCAGCCGACTACGGTGGTGGTGCTGCTCATGTCTCTGGTGAACAGCTTTAAGGTGTTTGATTCGATCTGGGTCATGACAAAAGGGGGGCCTTACCGGACTTCCGAAACGTTAGCGTTGACGATGTACCAGGAGTCCTTTATCCACGGGAAATTTGGTGTCGGTGCGGCAGTCGCTGTGGTGCTCACTGTCATGATCCTGATCGTCTCCTATTTTAATATCCGCAACACCTTCGGAGACACCGACCGGACGGTCTGAGGAAGCGAGAAAGGAGAACCCATCCTATGAAAAAAGTAAGCCGAGGAAGCATCGCCGTAAATACCGTACTGATCATTCTATCCGTTTTTTGGATATTTCCGGCGGTGTTCGCCTTCATCGGGATCTTTAAGAAGAAGCAGGAATATAATCTGGGGAACTTCTGGGATCTGCCGAAGGGAATAAACTTGGCCGAAAATCTAAAAGGGATTGCCAGCGCTTTTGGTATGGTGAAGGGGATGGTCAACAGCTTCCTGTATGCCTCTGTTTCGGCAGGGGCAGCCGTCCTCATCGCCATCCTGGCCGCCTATGCGATCTCCCATCTCAAGATCAAACGGCCGATGTTCTGGTTCCTCTTTATCTACAGCGGAACGATCTTCCCGTTCCAGATCTATTTGATTCCGGTTTACAAGGGACTGACCGCCACGAAGCTGTACGATACCCAACTGGGGATGATTTTGTTCTATACGGCCATCTGCGTCCCCTTCTGCATGTTTGTGCTTCGGAATTATTTTCTTGGCATATCGAAGGAAATTTGTGAATCGGCCAAAATGGATGGCTGTAACAGCCTGCAGATTCTAGGGCACATCTTTGTCCCGATGTCGACCGCCCCGCTGGCTGTGATCTTCCTGACCCAATTCAATTGGGTGTGGAACGAGCTCATGTTTGGACTGACCTTCACGAAATCCCGGGAGATACGTCCGGTGATGGCTGCCATATCCTTAATGGACAAAGCGAATGTACCGGTCATTCTCATGGCCTGCGTGGTCGCATCGATTCCTACGCTGCTGCTGTTTTTCTTGCTGAACAAACATTTTGAAGCTGGCTATGCTTATCAGAGCAAGTAATTCTTAAGGAACGGAGTGGCTTTATGAAACTGTCAAAGAACTGGAAGGTATTCCTCATTCATCATTCACACACCGATATTGGCTACACCGAGCGACAGGACAAAATCATCCATTATCATTGCGATTTTATCAAACAGGCCGTGGATATTCTGAGAGAGATTGACCGCACCGGTAATGAAGCTCGCAAAGGATTTGTGTGGCAGTGCGAAAATCATTGGCAGGTCAAAAACTTCTATGCCCATGCGCCTTCGGACTATATTGCAGATTTTGAAAAATACGTGCGAGAAGGGCGAATTGGCCTTTCTGGCAACTATTTGAATCTAACCGAGCTGGTTAGTCGAGATATTCTTTACGATTGTACGATACAAGCCAAGACGTACGGTGAGCAGATCGGTTATCCCATCCGCAGCGGAATGAGCGCCGATATCAATGGGTTTGCCTGGGGATATGCCGACGTGCTGCAGGAGTGCGGCGTGGAGCGTCTGTTTTCCTGTCTGCATCCCCATCACGGCATGTTCCCGCTCTACAAAAAGCAGACCCCTTTTTACTGGCAAGGGCCGTCTGGGAAGAAGGTACTCGTTTGGAACGGGGAGCATTACCACTTTGGCAATGAGCTTTGCTTCTCACCGTACGCAGCTTCGACCTATATGATTTTTGATGAAATAGGCAAAAAGATTCGTGGCAATCAGCTCTTTACCACCAGCCCCGAGGATACGGAGCAAGTCGAGTTGGCCATTCTCGATGAACGACTGGAGCGCTACCTGCAGAACCTGGAGGCTGAGGGGTATCCCGGTGATTTTGTGCCGTTCATGGTTTCGGGAGCGATCACGGACAATGCGCCGCCCAATGTGAAGATCGCGGAACGGGTTGACTTGCTGAACCGGAAGTACGCCGGAACCTTGGAGTTCCAGATGGTAACGCTGGATCAATTTTTTGATCATCTGGAAACAGAATGGAAGGATATTCCGGTCTACCAAGGCGATTGGAACGATTGGTGGGCGGACGGCGTAGGCTCCACTCCGGCGGTGGTCAAGGTGTATCGGGAGGGGCAACGCAAGTACGATCTCTGCAAAAAGCTGGATCCCGATGCCACTTTGGGGGATGCAGAGTTGATGCAGAAAGCGGCGGAAAATCTGATCCTCTACAGCGAGCACACCTGGGGGTATTCCTCCTCCGTATCGGAACCTTGGGAGACTCTGGTTGGGGAACTGGAGCACAAAAAATCGGCTTACGCCATTAATGGCAACACCGAGGTGGCAGATAACCTGGACCGGATATTAGCGAAAAAAGGGGAGGTAGCCATCCGCCAAGATCGGCCGCAGCGCTATCGAATTATCAATCCCCACGACATTTCGCTGGAGACGACTGCCAAAATCTATATTGAGTTTTGGGAGTATGTTGATGGGTTGAACTACAGCCTGGATGTTCCTATCGAAGTGGTTGATTTGACGACTAACGAAGTGATCCCGCACCAGGTGAAGAGAATCGCCCGGGCTTTTGAAATCGAAATTCCGCTCAAGCTGCAACCGAAGGAGGAACGCAACGTTGGGGTGCGTGCAACCGGCCGCTATCAGAATGGAACCTCCCAAAGCCACGCTCATATTGGCGCGGAGGGGGTCGAGGATGTGCTGCAGCCTGGGGCGCTGCGCGAGGATGTGGCCTGCGTGGAGACGGCGTTCTACCGGGTGGAGTTCGATCAAAAGCGGGGAATTACTTCGATAATCGATCGGAAGAGCGGGAAGAATCTGGTTCGGCAGGACGCAGCCTATGCCCCGTTTAGCGGCATTTACGAGGTGACCGATATCCGCACTTCTCCGACAGAGGAGCGTCGGCGAATGGGGCGCAACCGTAAATCGCCGGCAACCCGGCGGTATGAATCTCGTCTCACCGATATCCAGATTGTGGAGAGCGGGCCGTTGTTTGTCTCCCTGCAGCTCGATTACAGCCTGGAGGGCACGCGGTTCTATAAGGTGTTCCTGAAGCTGTACCGGCACATCAACAAAATCGAAGCGATGGTACGCGTTCACAAGGATAGTGTGTGGGACCCGGAAAACCTTTATGTATCGCTGCCATTTACAGCGGGGGATGAAGAGGTGAAGTACGTAGACAAAACCGGCTGCATCCTTCGCCCGGGCATCGATCAGCTGCCAGGCAGCAATATGGAATTTTATCTGATCCAGAACGGATTGGTAATGGAAGCCGGCGAACGGCAGGTGCTGGTCGCAGTTAAAGACACGCCGTTGCTGACGTTTGGCCCTTTGGAAGCGAAGCCGATCCAATTATGCGACGGCAACAATTGGGAGCTGAACCGTGGGGAGACCTTCGCTTGGGTCATGAACAACTACTGGGAGACGAACTTCAAGGTCGACTTGGGCGGGTTTTATGAATTTGCGTTTACTCTGTCCAGCCAGGAAAAACAGACCACCGAAGCGGCAATGCGCCTTTGCGAGGCTTATAACGAGGGCTTGCTCGCATTCTACATCTAAATCGTTGAGGAGCATTTGGATATGAACAACACGAAGTACCGCAACTACGACTTGGAGCCGGTAGTGGACATACCGGGTTGGGATGAGCATGCTTTTTCGGGATGGGAAGCCATTCGGGAAGAGCTGAGGCAGCAAATGAAGCAACACCGTGTGTTTGTGTTTGATTGTTATCCGGGCACGGATAAAGAAGAAGTGGCCCGGGAGCTGGCGCTTTTGTCTCCAGCGCGGATGCTGGATTGCGAAACGTGCTTGTTGCCGCCGGAGCAGCTGGAACAGCTTCTTGCTTCCAGTCTTCCGCCGGACCCGGTGTTTGGGGTGATGTTTTACGGCAAGCTGGAGCATTGTTTTGATCCTGCCTCCCTGGATGCATTGCGGGAGGAAATTAAACGATCCGATGGCCCGGTATTTCTCTACGGAACCGGCGCCTCCCTTGTCACCCAAGGGGATTTGCTCGTATACCTCGATTTGCCCCGTTGGGAAATCCAGCTGCGCTATCGCCGGGGAATGACCAACTGGCTGGCTGACAATCCTGATGCGCCTACTTTAGAAAAATACAAACGCGGCTTCTTTGTCGAATGGCGCATCGCGGACCGGCATAAAGCCGAGTTGCTGGGAAGCTTGGATTATCTGATGGAAACCACCACGCCGGGACAGCCCAACATGGTTACCGGGAACGCTTTTCGCGCGGCTCTTCAATCGGCGGCTTCGCGGCCGTTCCGTCTGAAGCCCTATTTTGATCCCGGAGTATGGGGCGGGCAATGGATGCGGGAGAACTTCAGCCTCCCCGATGGACCGCCGAACTATGCCTGGAGCTTTGACGGGGTGCCGGAAGAGAACAGCCTTCAGTTTCGGTTCGGAAACGTTACTATGGAAGTTCCGGCGATGGACCTGGTGCTTTTCTGCCCCCGTCCTTTGTTAGGGGAGCGGGTACACGCTCGCTTCGGAGCGGAATTCCCGATCCGCTTTGATTTGCTGGATACCATGGGGGGCGGGAATTTGTCGCTCCAGGTTCATCCGCTGACCGGATATATCCAGCAGACGTTTGGCATGCACTATACCCAAGATGAAAGTTACTATATTTTGGACGCAGCTGAAGACGGAGAGGCTTTTGTGTATTTGGGACTCAAAGAACAGGTGGACCGCGAACGCATGGCGAGCGATCTGTACCGTGCTCAAAGTGGAGAGGCGCCCTTCCCGGCCGAGGAGTATGTGAACAAAATCCCGGTCAAAAAGCATGATCATCTGCTGATTCCTGCAGGGACGATCCACTGCTCAGGCAAGGACACGATGGTGCTGGAGATTAGCGCGACCCCGTATATTTTTACCTTTAAGCTATGGGACTGGGGACGTGTAGGCCTGGATGGTCTTCCTCGACCTACCCATCTGGAGCATGGGCTAAAGAATATCCAATGGGATTGGGACACCGCTTGGGTTAAGGGGAATCTCATTCATCAGGAGGAAGTGCTGGAGGAATCGGAACACCGTAAAGTGGAGCGAACCGGCCTGCATTCACGGCAATTTATCGAGACCTTCCGGTACACCTTCTCGCAGTCGATCGACATGGAATGGAACGACAGCGTCCAGGTGCTGAATCTCGTAGAAGGCGGGCAAATTACGATCTATAGTAAGACCGACGCTTTTCCTCCATTTGAGGTCCATTACGCCGAGACGGTGATTGTCCCGGCAGCCGTTGGCACTTACTCGATCCGGCCTTCGGGAGTGTCAGAAGGGGAGAAGGTCATGATTATCGTTGCAT
The DNA here is from genome assembly GCF_032465655.1 of Paenibacillus sp. 3LSP. Classification (NCBI taxonomy): domain Bacteria; kingdom Bacillati; phylum Bacillota; class Bacilli; order Caryophanales; family Paenibacillaceae; genus Paenibacillus; species Paenibacillus sp. 3LSP. Next base: position 27,219 of record NZ_JAWDJI010000195.1, read on the forward strand.
CGGTTCGCTGAGTTCGCTACCATCGAATGATGGCAGATTACGCCGAGCTGGTGCCGGAGCTTAAATCGACATTCCTTACAAGTACTTTGGAGCCGGATGCTTTGGCCATGTTGATTTCGGCAGCAATCTCTATGCCATTGGCAGGCGAACGATCCCGTTCCATGATGAACTGGATCGTTCACTTGTTTTCTTTATGAAAGAGGTCTCCTAATTTCGGAAGAGGTTACGCAATTTCGGAAAATCGCAGGAAGCGCTTCGGAATGTCGTATAATTTCTAAGAATTGACCATTCCGAAGGAGCGACTGTAGACATGAGACCTACACAGGTGAACGTAAGCGGCGGCATTAAATTGTAATCGCTTCCAGAAGGCGGGCGTGTCATCGAAATCTCCCCCGATGGGGGAAGACTCCATTTTGCCGGCCTGCGGTTCAAGAAAGGCCAGTACCTGGTGATGGAGCTGACGGTTCAATCGATCACGGAGTTTCAAATGGTGCTGGGATTCTCCAAGCGTGACCCCGGTTCGGAGCAGGGTGTGCCGGATTTGTATTGCATGACCGGCTTCTTGCCCCAAATTCGGATTCGTACTTATTTTGATCTAGTACATCTAAATGCCCAAAGCATCTATCTGGAACGAACGCCAGGCAAACTGAAGTCGTTCCTGCAGGGAGCCGCCTTGGAGCCGGAGCAAGCCCAGCATTTCGAGATGATTTTTCTGCCCTTCTATACGAATCGTTCCTTGATCTTGCATGATTTGTATCTGGCGGACGAGAAGCCCGATTGCAGCCTAGGAGCAGAAGTGGAACCGATCGTCGATGAGCTGGGACAGCTGAAGATGAAGGACTGGAGCGGCAAAACGGGTTCGGCGGACGAATTGGTTCAATATTTGCGGAAGGAAGCCGAAGCCGGTCCGGCAGCGGATTTTGGACCGGAATATAGTGTGTACGGAGGGTACAAATCTATTTCCTTTGAACCGACGGGATACTTTCGGGTGGTGCAGCATGACGGCAGATCTTGGCTGGTGGACCCGGACGGGTATGCTTTTTACAGCAAAGGGCTGGATGTAGTCGCTCCGCAGGATGGCGCATGAGTTTATTCGAGTTCCGGCTGAAGCTTTAAAGCGGGTAGACCCGAATCATTTGAACCTCGGCATCCGGTACGCCTGGATATCGTCGGAGCTGGTGCTGGAAGGGAGCGAATATTTTGATGTTTATACCTATAACTGCTACAAGTTCAGACCGGATGAGGCGGATATCAGGTACATTTATGAACAGACCGGGAAGCCGGTGATGATCGGGGAGTTCCACTTTGGGGCCCCGGACGTCGGGCTGCTAAGCCCCGGCTTGAAGGGCGTCTATACCCAGGCGGATCGCGGCAAAGCCTACCGGTATTACACGGAGTTTGCGGCGAGTCAGAAGCATTTGGTCGGTACGCATTATTTTATTCTGAATGATCAAGCGACGCTTGGCCGATTCGACGGGGAGAACTATCAAATCGGGATCGTGGATGTCTGCCACCGGCCCTATGAAGCTTTTGTGCAGGAAATCAAGGCCACCCATGAGGGATTGCTGGACGTGCTTCTAGGGAAAAGAGAGCCGTACGATGTTCAGCCAAAAGAGCTGATTATTAAGTAAGCATTGAAAACCCGTACTTTTCGGTACGGGTTTTCATTTTTAGCCGAAAAACGAATACACCGAGACGAAATCTGGAGCATATCCCTACGACTCGATCCCAAGTACAATAGATACAGAAAGGTGAAAGTGCTTACATTACTAGACTTGAACAGCTTGGAGGTCAGAGGAGATGGATATGAAGCCGTCGACGCAACCCGCAGCCATGCAAGAGATAGAGACGCCGCCTTCATCAAGGCGAAAATGGCTGAAGAAACTTTACTCGCAAAGACATATTCAAATTATGGCTTTGCTCGGCATCGCTTGGATGATCATTTTCAACTATATTCCAATGTACGGTGTCATTATCGCTTTTAAGGACTACGACATTATTCGAACGATTGCAGAAGCACCATGGGTTGGTTTGGAACATTTCAAAGAGTTTCTGTCCGATGAAAATTTCGGCTATGTGATCAAAAATACGCTGGGGATCAGTTTCCTGAAGCTGCTCACTTTTCCGTTGCCAATTATCTTCGCCTTGTTCCTGAACGAAGTTCGCTCGCTCCGGTACAAGAAAGCGATCCAAACGATCTCCTACCTGCCTCACTTCCTGTCTTGGGTTGTGCTCGGCGGGATCCTGGCAACCTGGTTGTCGGATGTAGGGATTATTAACGAGATCTTTATGGCTTTGCATATTATCGATAAGCCGATCTCCTTCTTGGCGGAGCCGAAGTACTTCTGGACGATCGTCATCACCTCAGATGTCTGGAAGGAGCTGGGATGGTCCGCAATCATCTACTTGGCGGCGATTACAAGCATTTCGCCCGAGATGTACGAAGCGGCAACGATTGACGGAGCTGGGCGTTTTCAGCAAATGTGGTATGTGACGCTTCCAGCCATCAAAGCGACCATCAGTATTTTGTTTATCCTGGCAGTCAGCGGTGTGCTGAACTCCAACTTTGATCAAATCCTGGTGTTACGTAATTCACTGAATGATAGCGCAAGTAACGTCATCGATTACTACGTCTACTATACAGGGATATCCTCCGGCCGTTATTCGTACTCAACAGCAATCAACTTGTTCAAATCTGTGATTGCACTTGCCCTGCTGCTGATTGCGAACCAAGTTACCAAAAAACTCAACGACACTTCGTTGTTTTAGGCCAAGGGGGACCTGCTTATGTTTTCATTACGCCGCAGAACAAAAGGCGATGTCGTATTCGATACGATTAACAATTTAGTTATGCTCATCGTATGTTTTGTCACCCTGTATCCGATCTGGTACGTGTTGGTGAACGCTTTTAACGACGGGAAGGACGCGATGCTTGGCGGCATTTATTGGTGGCCGCGGAAGTTCAGCTTTGAGAACTTCGAAGCGGTCTTTGATAATCCCGGCATCATGACGGCGATGGGACTCACGGTTGCCAAGACCGTCATTGGGGTTATAGCACACGTCTTCTTTACCGCGATGGTCGCGTACGCTTTCTCTCGCAGAGACCTGATTGCAGGAAAGTTCTATATCTTTATGGGAACGATCACGATGATCTTCTCGGGAGGGCTCATTCCAACCTTCCTCCTCATTCGCGATTTGCATATGCTCGATAAATTTATCGTTTATATTATTCCCGTGTTGTTCAGCTTCTTCGATCTGATTATCTTCATGACCTTCTTCCGGGACATTCCCGATGGTCTGGAGGAAGCAGCACGAATCGATGGAGCAAGCGATTGGACCGTCTTCCTGCGGGTCGTGCTGCCGGTATCGCTGCCCGTTCTCGCCACCATCGCTTTGTTCCACGGGGTGTATCAGTGGAATGACTATTTTACGGGGATCATTTATGTCAACAACGAGAACCTGCAGCCAATTCAGACGTTCCTGTACCGGGTTGTGGCACAGTCCAGCTCCAATATCATGACGACAGCAGTGCAGGGCAGTGCGATAACCAAAACGGTCACATCCCAATCGATCAAGCTGGCAACTATGGTCGTGACCACCTTGCCAATCGTATTTGCTTATCCGTTCCTGCAACGCTACTTCGTTAAAGGGATGATGATTGGTTCGATCAAAGGTTAAGTGTAAGTCTCTGGTAAACTCGCTCTATCACAGTTGGTAACTCCTCCGAGCCGCATTACGGCGGCTAATGGAGTTGCACATAAATGGAATCACATCAAATGAGAAAAGGGGTAAAAAGCATGGGCATGAAAAGCAAGTCCAAAAAAGTGATGATGCTGCTGATGGCGGCCATCATGGTCCTGTCCCTGGCTGCTTGCGGAGGCAATGGCAATAGCAGCAAAGAAAGTGCTAACAATGCTGCTGCGAACACCAACAGCAATACCGGTACGCAGGACACCACCGATCCGGCTGCAACACCATCGGCAGACGAACCGGGATGGAAATCCGATACGTCCCCCATCACCTTCGATTGGTACCTGAACTTTGCTTGGTTCCCGAATAAATGGGGCGTTGATCCAACCTCCCAATACGTCACGAAGAAAACCGGGGTTAACATCAACTTCATCGTCCCTGCCGGGAATGAGAACGAGAAGCTGAACACGCTGATCGCTTCCGGCAAGCTGCCTGATTTCATTACGCTGGGCTGGTGGGAAGACGGCGTGAAGAAAATGATCGAGGGCGGACTTGTGGAGCCGCTGAACAAATTGGCTGAACAATACGATCCTTACTTCTTCAAGGTGGCCGACCCGGATAAACTGGGCTGGTACACGCAGCCAGACGGGAACGTATACGGTTATCCGAACTCTTCCTCGTCTCCGAAAGACTATGAGAAATACGGCGACAAATATGTATCCAACCAAACGTTTGTCGTACGTAAAGATATCTATGAAGCGATCGGCAGCCCGGACATGCGGACTCCGGAAGGCTTCATCGCCGCTCTGAAAGCGGCTCAAGAGAAATTCCCTGAAGTGAATGGCCAGCCGCTGATTCCGCTTGGCTTGCATGAGTTCACGGCTTCCGGCAACGACTCCCTGGAAGGATATTTGCAGAACTTCCTGGCAATTCCGAGAGAGAAAGACGGCAAGCTGTACAACCGCGAAACGGATCCGGAATATATTACTTGGTTGAAAACGCTGCGTAAAGCCAACGAAGAAGGCTTGTTGGCGAAAGACATCTTCATCGACAAACGCGCTCAAATGGAAGAAAAAATTGCGCAAGGCCGTTACTTCGCAATGCTGTATCAACGCACCGATTTTGCAGCTCAACAAGGTACCTTGTATCAACAAGATCCAAACAAGATTTACATCGCCGTGGACGGTCCGGCTAACTCCAAACTGGATCCGCCTACATTAAACGGCCCTTCGATCTCCGGCTGGACAGTCACCCTGATCTCTAAGGATGTGAAGGATAAAGCTCGCGCGATCAAGTTCCTGACGTACCTGATGAGTGAGGAAGGACAGAAAGACCTGTATCTGGGTGAAAAAGGCGTCAGCTACGATACCATTGACGGGAAAGATCAATTCAAACCGGAAGTCTTCGATCTCATGAACAAGGATCGTTCCGCTTTCGATAAGCAATATGGCTCCTCCTTCACGTTCTGGATGATGCAAGATACGAACATTATCCAACAATGGCAGCCTGAATCGGTAGAACCGTACAAACAATTGGAAGACTGGACTCGCGGTAAAACGATAAGCGTATCCGAGTTCGACCTGCTTGATCCGCTGGCAAACTCGGAAGAAGGCATCATCCTCAGCAAAATCAAGGATCTTCGCGGCAAAACATTGCCGAAGCTGTTGATGGCATCGTCCGAGGCTGAATTCGATAAGATCTGGGCGGATTACATCAAGAAGCAAGAAGATCTGGGGCTTGCCAAAGTCCAAGCGTTCCAGCAAACTAAGTATGAAGAGAACAAGAAAAAACTTGGCATGCAATAATCGTTAATGCCCCAAAAATGCCCGCATTTCGCGGGCTTTTGGGCTTTTATTCAAAGGAGTCGCTCGGCATATGGGAAGAAGCAAACCTTGGACAGCATGGTGGGAGTCATTTAAGTATTGGTTTGGGCGCCGCTCACTTCAGAGCCGCCTGCTCGCTTCGTATATCTTTATCATCTTGGGACCCAGCGCGCTAGTGTCCTATTATTCCTATGGATTGATCAACAATATGTATATCCGGGATGCCGAGGACAAGAACAACTCGTTGCTGGAGATGGAAATCCAGCATATCGAGACGCAGATTGAATCGATGGTACGGGCGGTGCAGGTCGCCTATGATGATATCGAAGTTCGAGATTATCTAGCGAATACCACCGAGCCCGGCACCGAGGAACTGGTGAATTTCAGTAACCACAGCTTTAAAAGCCTAACACGCATTCAATATTACAACCCGAATGTGGAGCATCTGCGCCTGTTCTCAAGCAGCAACGTAACCGAAATTTGGCCGATCTTTTTCCGGGAGAACCGGGTAGCGGATGAGCCGTGGTATCAAGAAGCGAAGGAATTAAAGGGCATGGAGTCTTGGTCGTTTTTGCACAATGATCCAGACATCATGGAACGGTACCAAGGGCAGACCCCCGCCCCAACGCCCAAAGTGTCGCTGCTGCGGGAAATGAGCATTCCGGCAAATCATCATGTCGGAATGGTGCAGGTGGATATGCTGCTCGAAAAGTTCAGTCCAAGAACTTACGCGGCGGCTCCGAATAGTGACTCGCAAATGGTGCTGATGGACAACAAAGCTCAAATATTTACCCGCGCTCAGAGCTCCTATCTCCAAGCGAATCCGGGGTTGGAGCAGGCGATCCGGGAGCGTCTGATGCACTATAAAGAAACAGGCGAATGGAATAATGACTATAAAGAGAACGGAAAATCATTTCTGCTGCTGCACAAGCCCATCGAACGAATCAATGCGGACTTGGTGAATGTCGTTTCGATGGACGGTGTGTTTAAAGAAATTTCACATATGCGGAATATTTTGATCGGTGCCAATATCGGGTTTATTACGTTGGTTACGGTCATTGCTTATATTCTTAATGCGTTTATCCTGAAGAATCTCCGTGTGCTGACGGAAGAGATGAAGAAAGTACGACGCGGTGAGGCATACAGCGGCATTACGATCCGTGGCGGCGGCGAGGTTGGCGAGTTGGCGCATCATTTCTCCAAACTAATGAACACCATTAATACGCTGGTGGCTCAAGCAGTTTACAAAGAAGCACTTACGAAAGAAGCGGAGCTCCGAACGCTTCACAATCAGATTGATGCCCATTTTTTGTATAATACGTTAGAGAACATTAAAATGCTGGCGGAGATCGAAAATCAAAGACAAATTTCTGATGCGCTGACTTCTCTCGGAGGCATGATGCGATACAATTTCAAATGGTCCGGGGAGTACGTCAAGCTGCGCGATGAGCTTCGCCATATCGAAAATTATATCGATGTGATGAATATCCGGTTTGATGAACCCATCGACCTGCGGCTGGATATTCCGCAGGATCTCCTGGATATGGAGATGCTCAAAATGTCGCTTCAACCGATCGTCGAAAATGCGGTGAAGCACGCTTGGGAAGGGGATGAGACGGGGCCGCGGAACATCTCGATTCAGGTGCAGCAATTGCCGCAAAGTGACATTCGAATTGTCGTCAAGGATAACGGAAGAGGGGTCGACGAGAATTCGCTGGCTGAATTGAACCTGGAACTGGATAAGGTCGGCCTTACGGATAAAGCTCCGGGGAATTTTGCGCCGAAGCCGCCAAATCAATACGGAATTGGCCTTCGCAATGTTCAGGAGCGCATTCGCTTATATTATGGTAAACAATACGGCCTCAAGGTTTTCAGCGATCAAGGACAGTACACAGAGGTAGTGATGATAATGCCGAAGGTGCTGTTAACAGGGAGGGTTGGCACAGATGAGATTCAAACTATTGATCGTGGATGACGAGAAGAATATCCGTATTGGGCTAAAAACGATGATTGAACGGGAGTTCCCGGAACAATTCGAGATCTCGATGGCAGCTCAGGGGGCAGAAGCCCTTGAGCTGTATCAGGCCCAAGGCGCTGATGTGATCATTACAGATATCCGCATGCCCGTCATGGATGGCATTGCACTCATCGAACAAGTATCGGAAGGACCGCAGCCCGCCATTCAAAACGGTCGACCACAGATTCTGATTCTGAGTGGATACGAAGATTTTCGGTACGCCAAAGCTGCGATCCGGTATCAGGCGGTGGATTATTTGCTCAAGCCGATTCGCCGGGATGAGCTGTTTGCCGCGCTGCGCAAGTGCGAGGAGAACATCGCGAAGCGTTCGCAAATGGCTGAGCAGTTAGCCGTGACGGAAAGCTATCGACTGCAGGTTCAATCGGTACGCTTACAGGAGTTCTTGCTGCAAACGGATTTGAGCGAAGAGGATATTGGCATTTGGAGTTCCGAAATCGGTTTCGATCAGTATGCTTTACCTTTCTCGGTTGCAGCCTTGATTTACAAAAATTTAGATGGCAGTCGCATGAAGAAAGAAGATCTAAAGTCGCTTGCCGAGCATATGTTTGAAAGCGTGGATGGGATTCTCAGCGCTACCTTGCTGGATCGCGATGGGCGAATGATTCTGGTTGGCGGCCCTAGAAGCAAGTTTGAGGATTTGTCCCTATTGGCGGCAGAACGGGAACTTGACGGGATGCTGATTGGTGTCAGCCAGGAGGGGAGCAGTCTTACGGACCTGCCGCGATGTTACCGTCAGGCCTGTGAAGCGCTGAAATACACGTTCATCTATCCGAAAGCCCGGTTAATCTGGCACGAAGAAATGAATTCGAATCGCTTGGTTTTCCCCGTACCAAGGGAGGCCATTCGCAAGCTGGGAAATATCCTGGGGACGAATCGAGAGAAGGAAATTGGGCCGCTGTTGCATGAGATTTTCCGGGTAGATCAGCTGCCTGAATTAGATATTACGTATCTGGAATCAGTCAGCCGGCATATGAACGAGCAGGTGTTGGATGAAGTGTTCCGGGTGTATGGAGAAGCATCCGTAGATGTGCTGAAGCTCTATCGCAAAGTCGGGGATATGTCGAGTTTCTGTCATTTTCATGATTATTTCCGATCACTGGAACAGCTGCTATTCGATCTTGACGCCTATATCAAGGAAATTCGATCCGCCCACAGCGAGCATGGCGATATGAAAGAAGCCGTGGCGTATATCGAGAGTCATTACCACCGTCCATTAAATATGGCAATCGTCAGCAATCATGTCTCGTTGAACTACTCCTATTTTAGTGAGGCGTTTAAGGCGTATACCGGGGAAAATTTTGTCACCTATTTGAAAAAAGTCCGGATCCGCAAAGCGAAAGAGCTGCTCGAAGGCGGCTCCAGCAAGCTGTCGGAGATCAGCAATGCGGTGGGGTTCGAGAATACCCGTCATTTCTCCCGCGTCTTCAAAGAGCTGGAGGGAGTGTCACCGCAGGAATACCGCGATAAGTTGGTGGCCGGTAACGGGCGGTTCGCAGGAGCCGACCTCCCCACGGACGGCGAGTGAAAATCCGATTCATCAGGCTCGTACCTATAGGGTGCGGGCTTTTAATTTTTTGGAGAATGATTAGATTTTAGATGATAGAAATAGACCCTAAGAGCACCGATGTTGTATAATTTATCCAAGTGTGCGATGAAAGCGCTTTATTTCCTTGGCCCAGAAGTCTGCTGCGGAAAAGACCATTTCGGAGGGGATGAAGGGGAAGATGAAACGGATTCCGATGATGCTTCAGTTGGGAATCATCCTGTTCTGCGTCATGGCGGTTCCTGCGATCATTCTGACGTTGTACAGCGGTACGCAGATTTTGCGGTATTCAGAGAAGGCGATTGCCGAATCTTCCCTGGCGGGGCTGGATGCGAACCGAAGACTAACCGAAACGGCTTTAAACAATCTGGCGCAAGATACGGTGCGGCTGACCGCGAACCGGGTGTTTGACCGCATTCGTTCGTTCGAAACGTATGCTGAGTTACACGGGAATTATCAACATGTCAGCCAAGCTCTGGTCGTGCTCCGGGAGCTGGTGAATTTGAATCATCGGGTGAACGGGGTGTATTCCTCTTATTTCTACTTAAGCGATGCAGATTATGTGGTCTCAACTGACAAGGGTATCACGATGCTGGATCGCTATGAATCGTTGGACTGGCTGGATGAAGCGTTGGCCGGACGCCGGGGGATTAGCGGCGTATGGTACCCGCGCCGACTGGCCACCGGGGAGACTGTTATATCTTATGTCTTGCCGCTTAGCCGCTTGTCCACAACCACCCGTGGCACGATCGTAGTCAACTTGCGGGAAAGCCAGATTGGGACGTATTTACAGTCCACTGAACCTGGGGAGCAAGGTTATATGCTGCTGGACGCGGACGGGACGATCCTATCGCATAACGATAAGTCACTGCTGCTTACCGATGGGCGCAATCAACCTTATATTCAGAAGATTCTGGAGAGCAAAGCGGAGGAAGGGTATGCCTTCCATGAGCTGGACGGGGAGCGGCTGTTATATACGTGGTCCCATTCCAAGCTGTTTGACTGGTGGAATGTTAACGTCTATTCCATGGACGCGCTGATGACCAAAACGAATAAGCTGCAGCACAATATCGTTTGGCTGACGGCTGTCGTTATATTTGCCGGCTCAGTGCTGACGGTGTTTCTCGCGACTTGGCTGTCCAAGCCGCTGCGCGAATTGGTGAGGACCGTAAGATCCCGCGGCAGCCGGGGGGTATCGGACAAAAATGAACTGGCCTTCCTCAACTCGGTTTTCAACCGGATGCAAGAGGAAGAGGAGCAGCTCTATAAGCTTCTGCGGGAACGGGAGCAGGATGCCCGCAGTCTGGCGGTTCATCGTTTGTTGCGCGGGGAAGAGGTGCAGTCCGTAGAAGAGATCTTCCCCGAAGCGAATTACCTCGTGGCGGTCCTCTCGATTGATCGGTATCGAAGCTATGTGGACGCGACAAACCCAGAAACCCGCAGCTATCACCGGTATTTGATCGTCACCCATAGCGAAAACGTGTTTCCGCCTGGGATATCGGCGAGGTGTGTTTATCAAGGTGAGGGATGCTTCGCCGTGGTGGTCAATTTCGGAGAAGGGGAAGCCGATTGCGGATACGAAGGCATTAAGGAAGCGCTGGGGACGCTTCGTCAGTATGCCGGAAAATTGCTGGGGCATACCGTGACCGTTGGCGTCAGCAGCCGGACAGAGAGCTGCTCCGAACTACAGGATCGCGCGGCGGAGGCGATGGAGATTATCAAGCAGCGCATGGTGAACGGCGGCGGCGGGATCTCCTTCTGGAGCGAGGAGGATGAACGCGGGCGCGGCAAGCATTATCTGTATCCCGTGGACAGCGAGAGACGGATCCTTAATTACTTGACTGCGGGTGAGCTTGAGCGGCTGCTGGAGGAATTAACGGCGATTCGTCAGGAAATTCAAGGATCCCCGTCAATTTCCTACGACAACATCATGTTCATCTATCATCAGTTAGTTGGGGTTACGATTAAGCAGCTTCGGGAAAATCAAATCAACCCAACGCGGATTTTTGCCGGGCGGGGAAACATCTATTCCTCCATCGCGTCGATGGACACGTTGGAGGAGTTGGATGCGTATATGCGCGAGTTCTACCGCGATATTGTTCAATACCTGGCTCGCAAGCCAGAGAGTGACGCGGGGTATGGAGATCGCATTCTTCGTTACCTGGATGCGCATTATTGCGAAGAGATCGTCTTTGAGGAGATGGCCAAAGAGATCGGCATCAGTTATTCCTATATGCGAAAGATCGTTTACGAGACGACGGGGACCAGCCTGATCGATTACCTTAACCTGCGGCGCATCGAGAAAGCGAAGGAGCTGCTGCTGGAATCCGGGATGACGGTGAAGCAGATTGCGGCAGAGGTGGGGTATGGGAACGTCCAGAGTTTCAACCGATTTTTCCGAAAATATGAAGGGATGCCGCCGAGCAGTTACAAGGCCAGCAAGCTGCAGAGCTCGGGATAGATAAGTTGGAGCTATATTGCTTCGGGGGAGCCGGGGCATATAGCTCCATTTTTGCTACAACCTATCAAATTTGATTCTTTTGCTGCAGGAGACAAGCGATCCGCAGGCTGGAGAATCAAAAGTGAAGCGTAGTATCAAAACTCATGATTTACGTCAGGCCAGGCGGGACGGTATGATTTGACACAAACTCACCGTCGCCAAATCGAATGACGAAGACGGAATCAAGTTCAAACGAGTCAGGCCAGAACGAACGAGGAGGTGAAGGTTGTGAAAGTTGTAAGCGCTTCAAACGCGAAGTCCAAACCGAAGCTGGACCCTTCGTTAGGTCGGGGGGCGGCCTTTTATCTTCGACGGGATTGGGAGCTTTATGTGCTGCTGCTGATTCCATTGTCCTTTGTACTCTTGTTCAAATACGTACCGATGTCCGGGCTTGTGCTCGCCTTTAAAGACTACAAAATCGCCCGGGGGTTCTGGGGCAGCGAATGGGTAGGCTTTGAAGTGTTCGCCGAGATCTTCGGAAAACACGACTTCGGCCGTGCGGTCCGCAATACGTTGTTGCTGAATACGCTCGATCTGGTTTTTAGCTTCACAATTCCTGTGCTTCTTGCCATTTTGCTTAATGAAATCAAGAACGTGAAGTTCAAACGGATGAATCAGACGTTGCTCTATCTGCCGCATTTCCTGTCCTGGATTATTATCGGCGCCATCGCTTATCAACTGCTCAGCGAAAGTAACGGCGTCATTAATAATCTCATAGCGATGATGGGCGGGACGCGCATTCCCTTCCTGCAAGAAGATTACAACTGGCTGGTCAGTTATCTGGCGATCGGTGTCTGGCAAAGCATGGGCTGGGGGACGATCATCTATCTGGCCTCGATGAGCGGCATCAACCCCGAGCTGTATGAGGCAGCGACCGTGGACGGTGCCGGAAGGTGGCGGAAAGTGTGGAATGTAACGCTGCCTTCAATTCGTCCAACGATTGTTACATTGCTCATTATGAATTTAGGCCGGGTCATGGAAGGATCTTTTGAACGGATCTTTGCCTTGCAAAATAAAGCGACAACAGAGTTCACGACGACGATCCCGGTATTGGTGTACCGCTGGGGGATTGAGAGCGGGAACTTCAGCCGCGCCACTGCACTGGGGCTGTTCCAGTCTGTCATTGGACTCGCGCTCGTGCTGATGGCCGATCGGGTCGCCAAGAAGCTTGGCGAAGACGGGTTGCTCTAAGAAAGGAGGCGAACCATGAAAGCATCCGCAAACACGCTCCCGCTGCGTCGCAGCAAACGCTATGATATCTGGGATGTCCTCATCCATATCACGATCGTTCTCGCCTCGCTCGTATGCCTGCTGCCGTTTCTCCACGTCGTCGCCAAATCATTAAGCGATGATGCGTATGTCATCGCGAACAAGGTGTTCTTATGGCCCGAAGGGTTTACCTTGGAGGCGTACAGTAAAATTTTTGCTGACGCCAGCATCCTGCGCTCCTTGTATGTGTCGGTGGTGGTGACGGTGCTGTTCACCTTGCTGGGCATGATCATTACGGTTTGCGCGGCGTATCCCTTATCTCGCAAGCAACTGAAGGGCCGTACGACGTTGACCTTTCTCTTCATGTTCACCTTGTACTTCAGCGGCGGGATCATTCCCGAATACATGCTGATTAGCAATCTCGGCATGCTGGATACGTGGTCGGCGCTGATTCTGCCGCAAGCGTTCAGTGCTTTTAATCTGCTGATCATGAAGACGGCGATCTCCAGCAGCATTCCGGTCAGCCTGGAGGAATCGGCGCGGATCGACGGTGCGGGGCATTTCCGCATCCTGTGGAGCATCGTGCTCCCGCTCTCCAAGCCCATCTTGGCTACGTTGTCGCTGTTTTACGCGGTGGGGCGCTGGAACGCTTATCAAGACGCTCTTTTTTACATTAAACAACGGGTGGATTTACGGCCATTGCAGCTCAAATTGTATTACCTGGTCATTCAGGCGAGCGAAAGCTTCCAACTGGAAGCGACGCAAGTATCGTTAAGCAATCCCGAGGTGCTCAAAGCCTCGTGTGTTGTATTCGCTACCCTGCCGATCTTGTTCGTGTATCCGTTCATCCAGAAGTATTTCGTCCAGGGGGTCATGCTCGGGGCGGTGAAGGAGTAGCCATCTATTCAAAATAGGGGGAATCGACATGGGTAAAAGGTTCACTTGGATCTTAAGTTTGGTGATGATCATTGGTTTATTGTCCGGCTGTATGGGAGGCAGCAGCAAGAGCGCCAATTCGAACGACAACACCACGGAGCCGTCTCCTTCCTCCAACACGAACACCGATGGCAAGTATCCCGATTATTCGACGGGTTTTCCGGAGAGGGTCACGCTTGAGCTTCCGGTTTATGAAAGGGCTTTCGAAGGCTGGAACGTAACTGACAACTATTACACGCGTTGGATTCAACAACAATTCGGCGACAAGTACAACGTTGACGTGAAATTTATTCCGATCACTCGCAGTAACGAGGTGACGGATTATGAGCAGCTGCTGGCTTCGCATAAAGCGCCGGATATTATTTTCCATTATGATATGCCTCAGGCTTTGGCCTACTACGGCGAAGGCGTCATGCAGGAGCTGGATTGGAACGAAATCGCACATTATGCACCGACGTATTGGAAAACGATGGGGGATACGATTCAGCAGTACGGGGTCGTTGATAAGAAGAACGTGTTCTTCTTTGGTGAACGCCCCAGCTTGGACAGCTTCACGACGCTGATCCGCAAGGACTGGGTTGAGAAGGTGGGCATGAAGGTCGAAGATCTGACTTCCCTTGAAAAATATAATGAACTGCTGGGCAAATGGCGAGATGCGGGCCTTGGCGTCGGCGGTGAAACGTTGAAAAAGAACAACTACACGTTCAACTACGCGTTCCGCGATTGGCCGATTGACGAGAAGTACCGCGCCCTTTACTCCGACTTGGGCGTTGCGGATCTGACCACTGCGGATACGGAGCGATACCTGCGCAACCTGAACTACCAGTACAATAACGGCTTAATTGATAAAGAATTTTATCTGCGCGATGATGAGAACAAAGCCAAAGCTGAATTTGTGGCAGGAAAAACCGGTACCTTCAGCTTCTATCTTTCCAGCAACACCGACGTGATCACTTCAACCTTGAAAAATAATCCGGATGCCGAGTTCGCGGTACTGGACCCGCAAGCCGGGGTGCCGGAGGGACGCAAGCCGCAGGGACGCGCATACTGGCCGTTTGGGATGATCATGGGCATTAATTATGAATCTTCGGATATGGAACGCGCAGCGGTATGGATGTATCTGGAATGGATGAGCCAGCCGGAGAACCTGTTCTTCCTGCAAAACGGCGTGGAGGGTCAAAACTACACGCTGGATGCCGATGGCATCGCGGTGAAAAATCCGGATTTTAAAGGAGATTCTGTCCTCTCGCAAAATAACAACAAAGACTATTGGTGCCTTGTGGTTGAAACGGTGAAATACGACGATCCGGTAAAAATGCGCGAAGCATATCTCCGCAGCATGTCGCCTCCAGGGCATGAAGATTTGGCGAAGGATTCGTTAGCTTATTACGACAAATATGCGGAGTACCGTACACCGGACGCTTTGTTTAGCGTGGTGCTTGAGAAAGTAAATGAATATAAAGCGGATCTGAATTCGTTGTTCCAGGAGCTGTATGTCAAGATCGCGATCGCGCCGGAGAGTGAGTTCGATGCCACCTATGAGGCGGCGAAGAAAACGTACCTAGATGCCGGATACCAGGAGATTTTGGACGAGAAGCAAGCGGCGATTGATGACGGGAATTACAAGTAAGAGTTAGCCGTTCACAAGAAGGGAGATGGAAAGATTGAAACTGAAGGCAGCCCCTTCCGAGTTGAAGCAAATTGCCGGGAGCATTGTGGAGTACACCTTCGGGATGGACCTGACCTGGGATTGGCCGTGCGGCGTGGCTTATTACGGGATTAGCCGGGCCTTTGAAGCAACAGGGGAGCAGGCTTATGTGGAGCGGATGGCGGAGTGGTGCGACGAGTACATCGACGCCGGGCTTCCGGTGTGGACCGTAAACTCCTGTGCGATGGGGCATATGCTGCTGACGTTATATGAACAAACGAAGGAGCAGAAATATCTTGATCTCATCCTGAGCAAAATCGACTATCTGCAGAACCAAGCTCCCCGTTTTGGGGATCGGGTGCTTCAGCATACGGTATCTGCGGGCAATGATTTTCCGGAGCAGTGCTGGGCGGATACGTTGTTTATGGCGGCCTACTTTATGCTGCGCACCGGTATCATGCTAGACGAGAAGCCGCTCATCGATGATGCGCTGCATCAGTTCTTCTGGCATATCAATTACTTGCAGGACGAGGACACCGGGCTCTGGTATCATGGGTACAATCACATCGGCAAAGATCATATGTCCGGGATCTACTGGGGGCGCGCCAACGCTTGGGCTGCGTACACGATGTCCCGTGCGGCGAAGATTTTGCCGGAAGCTTACCTGTATCCGCCGATGATGCATATCTGGAGCTCCTTGCGCGATCAGCTGGCGGCGTTGAAAACATTACAGCACGAGGACGGATTGTGGGGCACGGTGCTGGATTACCCGGCTGCTTATGGTGAAGTGTCCGCGACAGCGGGGATCGCGGCGGCGATGGTCATTCAGGGCAATCCACTTCATGCCAAATATGTGCAGAAAGCGTTAGATGGCGTGCTCCAGAACGTCACCGATCGCGGGCGGGTGCTCAACGTATCCGGCGGTACCGCCGTGATGAAGGACATCGAAGGATATCTGGGCATCGACAAGAAGTGGGCCCAGGGCTGGGGGCAAGGGCTGACGCTGGCGTTGCTGGCGGCTGTTCTCGAAGACGGCGGCTTGCAGGCGGACCTCTAATCTCGAACTTGAGTCAGTGATCACACGAAGAGCGGTGAGATCACTGGCTCTTTTTTTTTCACACGATTGTCAGATTCTCCATCTTGTGAAAGCGCTAAAATTTGAAATATCATAAAATTAAATATTCAAAGTCGCGCCTAGGCGATGGAGCAACAACAACTGTCGCATACTTGATGGCATTACGTACATACTATTCGCGGCGTGATCTTGGATAGGTCCAACAATTCTATGAATGAGGTGCATGACGAATGAAGCTGGATGGAAAAGTTGCGGTCGTCACAGGTGCAGCATCAGGGATGGGCAAAGCGATCGCGGAGCTATTTGCCGCCGAGGGAGCTAAGGTTGTGGTTTCAGACTTGAACCTGGACAAAGCTCAGGAAGTTGTGGACGGGATTACAGCGAAAGGCGGCGAAGCGATTGCCCTTGTGGCGAATGTCGCGAAGGAAGAAGACGTCCAAGGATTGATCGACGGGACGGTCAGCCAATATGGTACGGTGGATATCCTGATTAATAATGCGGGAATCATGGATAACTTTGTGCCAGCCGGTGACCTGACGGATGAGCTTTGGGACAAAGTCTTTGCCGTGAACACGACAGGGCCGATGCGGACGATCCGCAAGGTGCTGCCGATTTTTACAGAGAAAAAATCGGGGGTTATCGTAAATGTAGCCTCGGTCGGCGGGCTGTTTGGTTCCCGCGCCGGTGCAGCATATACGGCATCTAAGCATGCGGTTATCGGTCTAACGAAGAACGTCGGATTCCAATACGCTACGCAGGGAATCCGTTGTAATGCAATCGCGCCGGGAGCGGTAGAAACAAACATTGCTTCAACCCTTACAGCGATCAATCCGTTTGGCATGGAGCGGGCACAAGTCGGTATGGGCGTAAATCCAGGCACGGGCCAACCTGAGGAAATTGCTAAAGTCGCTCTGTTTCTCGCTTCGGATGATTCGAGCTTCCTTAATGGTACGACGGTTACGGCGGATGCTGGATGGACAGCGTACTAAGCCATTCGATTACATAGGAATAAAAAAGGGCATTCGGCCGCACCCTATCGCACATAAGGCATTACATGAAAGGCAGAAGGAGTGTGCATAGGTGATGGCGAATCCATCGAAAGATACGTCCAAAGCAGCGAGGGAGCAAACCCCGGACAAGAAGCGGGCAACCCCCGCAAAACGCGCCGAGGATACGGAATTTGCCGATGAGTTGACCCAAAGTGATATTCAATCGGCGTTTAAAAATCCGGTCACCGGTGAGGAACGTTTGTACTAGGAATGTCAAAGGTTCAGAACCCAAGGCAGCCCTGATTTGATCGGGGCTGTCTTTTGTTTTGGAGACGAGGAGGGGACGCGCTTGACTTTTGCTCTGGATACGTATAAAAACAAGAGGGAGAGTTAGAGGTCATTTATTCCATTTGTTCGCTACTTAAGGAGGTACATCCCCAATGTCTACGATCGATTTGATCAAAAGCCGGAGAAATATAAAAGCATTCAAACCCGACCCGATTGACGAGTCAGCGCTCATGAGTTGGCTGGAAGCGGCAAGCTACGCGCCAAACCATCGCTTTAATGAACCGTGGGAGCTGCTGCGCGTTGGACCTGAGACGCGAGCAAAGCTGAAGCACAAGAGCGATTTCTGGGGAGCTCCCGTTGTGATCGCATTGTTGTCCAAGCCTGGAGCTACTCCGCTCGAACGGGATGAAAACATGATGGCTGCCGCTTGTTTCGCTCAAAACTTGATGTTGGCTGCCCATGAAGCAGGCGTCGGTACATTCTGGTCGTCCGTCGGAAGCTCGGCGCAAAATCGGGAAGTGCTGGGTGTCGCCGAAGGGTACGAGGTGATTGGCGTATTTGGAATCGGGTATCCGGCCGAAATTCCAGAGGCCAAGCCAAGAACACCGATTGCGGAAAAAATCAAAACGCTGCCGTAATTCAGAATCGATGTGAAAATGCCCAAAGTTGCCTTTGCTCCAATTGGAGAGAGGCGGCTTTGGGCATTTTCTATATTGATAAACACAAAAAAGCGTGCTATATTGGTATAGCATGCGCACGGATTTTGTGTACGATTATATATTTTCCCTAATTTTATTGTACAGAAAAAACGGCGCTGCGTCAACCCCTATTTTTGCCAAAAGGAGTGCTGATTATGGAGAAGGAGCTTCACCAGGAGCTGGAGCGAGAGCAGGAACGGTTGGACCGTGTTATGGAAGTCCTCGCAGAGAGCATCGGCGAACTGGAGGAGGATACCTCACGCCGCAGACAGGAGGTCGTCGAGTTCCGCAAGCATTTCTGGGAAGACGTCACGGTGAACGTGGACAATTTTGACGATTTTCTGGAAACGGTAATCAGCTTGCGCCAGCAGGCCGAAGTATTGTCATTAAGCCAAAGCAGTCATCGTCAAGCCTCGAAACGCCGGGCGGCACTGCTTAGAATGCAGGAGAATCCCTATTTTGGACGGATCGATTTCTTGGAGGAAGGGGAGCCGGAGGCCGAACGGGTCTATATTGGCGTCTCCTCCTTGATGGATCCGAGCGGCGAGAGTTTTCTCATCTACGATTGGCGGGCCCCAATTTCGAGCGTGTATTACGATTACGGGCCGGGTCCAGCTCAGTACGATACGCCCGGCGGGACGATTCACGGGGAGCTGAAGCGGAAATGGCAGTACCTCATTCGCCGAGGACGGATCGAATCGATGTTTGATACCTCGCTGACGATTGGGGACGAAGTGCTGCAGCAGGTGCTCGGACATACAGCCAATACGCAGATGCGCAGCATCGTGGCTACGATCCAACAGGAGCAGAACCGGATCATCCGGCATGATCAAGGTCGGTTGCTGATCGTGCAAGGCGCTGCGGGCAGCGGGAAAACGTCCGCGGCGTTGCAGCGGATCGCCTATTTGCTGTACAAATACCGCGATCGGATGACAGCTGATCAGATCGTGTTATTTTCGCCGAATGCCATGTTTCAGACTTATGTATCCGGCGTCCTTCCTGAGCTTGGAGAGGAAAATATGCAGCAGGTGACGTTCCAGGAATACCTGGATCACCGACTTAGCGGGATGTTCGAGGTGGAGGATGTTTATGGACAGCTGGAATATGTGCTAACGGCGAAGAAGGATCCAGACTATAAAGCGCGTCTGGCTGCGATTCGGTTGAAGGCGTCAGCATCTTTCTTCGAGGCGATTCAAGCTTATCGGTCGTCCTTGGAACAAGGCGGCATGCGGTTCCAGCCGATCCAATTCCGCGGGGAGACGTTGGTGTCGGCGGAAGCAATGACAGAGCAGTTTTACGGCGGAGAAGAGTCTCTGCGTATGTCCGGGCGGATTGAACGGCTGACGACATGGCTGAATGAACGAATCAACGAGATTGAGAAGCAGGAGCGCCGCAAGCCCTGGGTGCGGGACGCGATTGAGATGCTCAGCAACGAGCAATACGAACGAGCTTACGAACGGATCCGGAAAAAATACGGCTTAACCGAGGATTCCGACGAGGAGATCGAAGGCGAACGGTTGGAGAGGGAGCTTGCCCGCATCGTCGTGCGCAGAAAGCTGAAGCCGATCCGGGAACAGATCCGAGAATTGCGTTTTATCGATCTGACCGGGGTGTATAAGCAGCTGTTTGAAAATCCAACGCATTCCGGTGCTTGGTTGGAGACGGAGGCGCCGGAGGTTCGAGACGCCTGGTCAGAGATTTGCCGGATTACGGTTCAGAGTCTTGATAAGGACAAATTGTTTTATGAGGATGCGACGCCGTTTCTGCTGCTGCATGAGCTGATTCTTGGGTTTCAGGCGAACGTATCCATCCGTCATGTTTTGATTGATGAGGCGCAGGATTACTCCCCGCTTCAATTTGAGTTTATTAAGAGGCTGTTTCCGGCCGCAAAGTTTACGGTACTCGGCGATTTTCATCAGGCGATATTTGCGCATGCTGCCGAAACGGCGGATTTCCAAGGGTTGTTACGCCTGTATGGGCCCGAGCAAACGGAGACGATCCAG
Organism: Paenibacillus sp. 3LSP; assembly: GCF_032465655.1. Classification (NCBI taxonomy): domain Bacteria; kingdom Bacillati; phylum Bacillota; class Bacilli; order Caryophanales; family Paenibacillaceae; genus Paenibacillus; species Paenibacillus sp. 3LSP. The sequence goes on from NZ_JAWDJI010000195.1 coordinate 47,659, forward strand.
TTGCGGCGAAGCTATCGGTCGACCCGGCCGATCGTTGAGTTTACGCGGAGTCTGATCCCCGGCGGCGAACAGATCGAACCGTTTGACCGAAACGGAGATCTGCCATTGCTGACGCAGACGGCTGATTATGAGGAGTTGCACCAACGGATTGAAGCCAGAGTCGCTGAATGGAAAGAGCAGGGGGCGGCGACGATCGCCATCATCTGCCGGTCGGCAGCGGAGAGTGCAACCGCCTATGAGGCTTTTAGAGGAGAACGAATCACTGATCTCAAGCTGGTTACCCGTGATTCGGCCGAATACAAGCAAGGGGTGGTGGTCATCCCCGCTTATTTGGCCAAAGGCATCGAGTTTGATGCGGTGATCCTTTACGATGCTTCGGCAAGCTCCTATGGCGAGGAAAACGTGCGGCGATTGTTTTATACGGCATGTACCCGGGCGATGCATCATTTGCAGCTGTTTAGCGTAGGTGCTCCAAGTCCGTTCATGGAGCCGGCGATCAATCAGGGGCTTGTAGTAATTGAGCAGTAAAGCGGGAGAAGCCAGGAGAAATAGGCTCGATGTCCATCCCGGAGATCAAGGCGAAGCTGATGACGGAGTCTTAGATGCATATGAAAAGTATGACCCTGCGAGTGGCGGGGTTTTCTTTTTCATCGTCAGATAAGTGTGAATTCGGTTATAATGTAACTATTATCATCACGATCATAGTTAGAGGTGCTTGTCCATTGGCTGATGAAGTGTTGTCCAAAGAATTGGTTCTCGATACAACGGAGACCGTGCTGCGCAAGTATGGTCCGGCGAAGACGAATATGTCTGACATCGCCCGGGCGCTTGATGTCACGCACGCCGCATTATACCGTCTATACAGCAATAAAGCTGCCCTGAAGGAGGCTGTGGTTGAACGTTGGCTAGAGCGCTCACTTCCTCCGCTGCAGGCAGTTGCCAGTGAGGCATCACCTGCCAGTGAGAGGCTGTACCGCTGGCTGGATACATTGCGCAAATTTAAAAGAAACCGCGCTAGCCAGGATCCTGAATTGTTTGAAATGTACTCGATGCTCGTCGAGGAAGCACCTGAAGCCATTCGGGTGCATCGCGATCATTTGTTAGACCAATTGACCGCAATTATTGAAGATGGCATACAGGAAGGGACGATTGCCAAGCAGGATGCGCGAGCTGCTGCAAACGCTGTGTTTACTGCTACGGCGGCTTTTCATCATGTTGCCCACGCTGCAGAATGGGAACTTTCCGATTGGGACAGCCGTTTTGAAGCTGTTTGGCGTTTGATTTCCGTCGGCTTGTTTACTGATCCATCAGCTGTCAAGTAGATCTAAGATGAAACTATAATCTAAACATTGCAACCTCCTTTCGAGCGCAGAAAGGAGGTCTTTTTTTGCGGATCAAGTTACAAAAATAATTTTTTGTATATTGTAACTTGTAAATCTATGTGCTAGAATAACCACATTCGTCATAAGGAGGAGATACATGTGTACGTCATCATGGGAGCGACAGGTCAAGTAGGCGGAGCTACCGCAAAGGCTTTGCTGGCAGAAGGTAATAAAGTGAGGGTTGTGGTTCGGAATGAAGAGAAAGCGAAGGTTTGGCGAGAATACGGAGCTGAACCGGTGTTTGCCGATTATGGCTCGGCCGAGGCATTGCAAGCGGCCTTTACATTAGCTGAGGCTGTATTTGTGATGAACCCGGCGGTATTTTATCCATCAGAGGGCTTTTCGGAAACGAGAGAGACTGTAGCAGCGGTCGCCAAAGCGCTTGTTGGGGCAAATGTGCCGAAGTATATAGCATTGTCTTCCATCGGGGCACATCTCCCGAACGGGCTTGGGATTATTGAATCTCTGAATATTCTGGAACGTGGTTTGGCTGATCTGCCGATTCCATCAGCCTTCCTGCGCGCTGCTTGGTTCCAGGACAATTCCAAATGGGATATCGAATCTGCTAGAAACGATGGGAAGGTAGTAAGTTTTCTTCAGCCGCTTGATCGAAAAATTCCAATGATCGCCACTGCGGATATTGGAGAGATTGCGGCGAAGACGTTGCAACAAAGTTGGGAAGGTGTCCGCTACCTTGAACTGCAAGGGCCAGAGCCTTATTCCCCGGACGATATTGCCTCTGCATTTTCGAAACTGCTGAAGCGTGAGGTTAACGCAGTGGCTCTTCCGCACAATGAATGGGCTGAAGCATTTATAGCTCAAGGAGCGCCCGAGGACCGCATCCATGGCAGGATTGCTATGCTGGAAGGTTTCAATTCGGGATGGATTGATTTTAAGTATGAAGGTACAGAGCTTATTTCTGGGAAAATCACCTTGGAAGAAACGTTAAGTCAATGGGTGTAAAGCCACCTGAGGAACTCGTTCATTCTTGCGACTCCGGGTAACCAGTATGTCAACGAAAATCGATATTTGATTAGGATTAATTACATTGGGCAAACGAGCAGATAGCAGATCTCAACTGAGATCTGCTTTATCTTTTTGGAGGATAATGAGATAGAAGGCTGCTAATTATCGGATTTGTTGCTATTACCGTCTTCTGAATGTTGTATAATTATGGAAGTCTAAACTTCCAGGATAGCCGAAGAACCTTATCATGTGAGAGGAAGGGGCTGCGGAATGAAGCGTGATCTTCAGTCGTACAAAGGCTGGTTATGGATGACGGGATACTTCGTAGTATTGATTTTAGCAAGCAATCACAGTCAAGGATATTCCTTGTTGGATCGTTTTCTGGACGACCTTGGAATTGGCAGCTGGACGAAAGAAGTGGAAATTGGAGGGCGATTGCACACCACTTCCTTGATTTCGCTCCCTTTGTTGCTGCTTTGTTTGTACCAAACGGTTCGTGGGTTAAAGGAAAGGGTTCCCCAAATCTTGTTCATCTTGCTCATCGTCACGGGGATATGGACTGTGGTGTACCCGAAGATAACGGAAGGGATATTTTAGAATTCATGGTGGACAGCCATGAAAGATTCGATCCAGGCGGATCCTTCTCATCGTTTGCATCAAAGAATGAAGGTAAAATATAACTTGGATGATTGATAAATATGGGGGGGATATGCGTGCGGATAAATATAGATGGAAAGCTGCGCATTGAACGATTTGAGCTTAGCCATACCGATGATTTGTTTAGGCTTATTCAAGAGAATCGGGTTCATTTTGGCAAGTGGCTTGAATTCCCTCATCGCACCCATACCGTTAACGATGCCAGTGCGTTCATAATCAGAACGCTTCAGAAGCAGGCTGCGGGAAATGGAGGTTGGAGCGGGATCTGGCTGGAGCACCATTTAATCGGAGCTATTGGGTTAGTACAGATCCACCGGAACGATCAAATAGCTGAAATTGGGTATTACCTCGCACAGGAATATGAAGGGCAAGGAATCATCAGCCGATCGTGCCGCGAAGTCATAAATTATATCTTCGAAGAGTTGGAACTCCATCGCATTGAGATCCGAGTTCATCCCGAGAATTTAAGAAGCCGAAAAATCCCGGAAAGACTGGGATTTACTCAGGAAGGAATCTTGCGTCAAGCGGAATGGTTTATCGACCATTATAGGGATAAAGTAATTTACGGACTGATAAAAGAGGAGTGGAATCCAGGTCAATGATCATTAGAGCGGAAGAACCAAGAGATGCCCGAGCTTTATTTGCACTTCACTTTCAGGCTTTCGGGGAGCGGGAGGATGAGTCCAAGCTAGTAGACCGCATCCGAAACTCCCCTCAATATATCCCCTCCTTGTCGTTAGTTGCGGAACATGAGGGGCAGATCGTTGGACATGCTCTTTTTAGCAAAGCAGAGGCAGTTGGTAAGGAGCAAGTAAGCCATGAGGTAGTTGTTCTCGCTCCCCTGGCGGTGAGTCCTTCCTTTCAGAAGCAAGGGATTGGAACACAGTTAATTCAGGAGGGTTTACAACGAACCCAAGAACTTGGTTACGGAGTGGTCTTCTTAATCGGACATCCTGAATATTATCCTCGGTTCGGGTTCAAGCCTGCAAGGTCATTGGGCTTCGAACTCAAGCAGTTTGAAGTGCCGGATGAAGTGTTTATGGCCATGGAACTGAAGGAGGGAGCAACTTTATCTATTCAGGGGGAACTCCTATATCCGGAAGCCTTTTTTGAAAAATGAGCATCAAGAAGGAAGTGTCATTCGCAGTAATGAACGATTTTGAACGTGTATTTGAGATCATGTCCGCATCCTTTCCGGAGATTGAATATCGAACCAAATCTGGACAAATGGAGTTGTTGCGGCATCCAGAATATCGGCTGATCACCGAATCGGATGAGAAGGGACGGGTTGTCGCTTTTTTGGCGGTTTGGGATTTTCCGGCCTTTCAATTTATTGAGCATCTCGCGGTAGATCCTGCTGTGAGAGGAGGGGGGATTGGGAAAAGGTTGGTCGAAAAATGTCTGAAGACCTCTGCCAAACTGACCGTATTAGAAGTGGAACTTCCGGAAAACCACGTGGCCTGCCGACGGATTCGGTTTTACGAACGGCTGGGATTCCATCTCAACGATTTCAACTATGTCCAACCACCGCTGCGGCCCGGTAGAGCCGAACTTCCCCTGAAAATGATGAGTTACCCGAAGCCGCTGACGGAGGAAGAGTTCCTGGTGTGCAGAGCGTTGATCTACAGCAAAGTCTATTGCGTGCCTGAAGCTTAACATGTGTAATCGGTCCATTCTAGTTTGCATAAGAGAGGATGTTGTCCATGAACCGGGGAGGGCATGAAAATGAAACGAATTTACCTGATCAGGCATTGCAAAGCGCATGGGCAGGAGCCTTCGGCGGAACTCACCGCAGAGGGACGCAAGCAAGCGGAGTTGTTGGCCGATGTTTTGCTTGACCGACCGATCAATTGCATTGTCTCCAGCCCTTATCTTCGAGCCATCTCCACAATTCAACCGTTAGCAGAACGATTGGGGTTGCCCATCCATCAGGATGATCGGCTTTGCGAGCGAATTTTGGCGGTTCACGATTTGCCGGATTGGATGGATCACTTGAAAAGATCGTTTGATGAACTTGATATGAAGCTGCCTGGCGGAGAATCTTCAAGAGAAGCCATGAACCGGGGAATCGCAGCGATTGAAGACCTGCTTCAACGGCCGGAGGAGCATGCAATTGTCGTCACCCATGGGAATTTGATGTCCTTAATTTTGAAACACTATGATGATTCATTTGGGTTCGAGGCATGGAGCCGGCTGACGAATCCGGATGTGTATGAGCTGGGGTTCATCGGGGATAAGGCAATTGAGGTAACGCGTCTTTGGAAGTAGTTTTGGATTTCTAATTAGACTTGTAAGAGGGTGTACACGAAAAATCGAGTACATTTTTGAATTTTCGGTGGTTTTGTCGCAATGTATATGAAATTTCATATATATTTGCACGTTTTCAAGTGTTTTGGTCCAAATCTATATGAAAAATCGAATACATTTCGGATTTTTCGACGCTAGCGCCAATTTATACATGAAATTTCGAATACATTTCCGAAGTAGAACTATCGATGGGAGGTTGACATCTTGTCCGAACACGAAGAAATGTTGAACGGTGGTAATATCAATCAGGTTGTAAAAGTAGGGGGAACCGTACGCAGGAATGCGAAACCGAATCCATATGTGTATGACTTGCTCAAACACTTGGAAGTCCAAGGTTTTGCCCACTCCCCACGATATTTAGGACAAGATGATCAGGGGAGAGAGGTGCTTACTTATCTTGAAGGCGATGTACCGGGGGACAACTACCCCGAGTTGGACCTCTACATGTGGTCGGACCGTGTGCTTACCGAGTTAGCGAAACTCTTGCGAAGCTATCATGAAGCTACATCTGGGTTTGTGACCCCCCATGAATCGGTCAACCGTTATCCCGATGAAGCAAGGCATGAGGTCGTTTGTCATAACGACGCTGCCCTGTACAATATTGTGTTTTACAACCGTCAGCCTGTAGGCCTCATCGATTTTGATATGGCTGGGCCGGGTCCAAGGCTGTGGGACATAGCCTACACTTTGTACACGTCGGTTCCTCTCGCTGGTTTTTCGCCAGGAGACACGGATCGGCAAGTTGTTTCTTACCTGCGGGAACGTCATGCGGCTCTGCGAGAACGAAGGATTACTTTATTCTTCCAAGCCTATGGCATGGAGGCTCCAGATAACCTTAAGGATTGGGTGATTTCGCGAATCCAAACTATGTGCAAGACCTTGTCTGAGCGCGCTGCTGCCGGTGATCCGGCTTTTCTGAAATTAGTCGAAGAAGGACATCTAGCTCACTATGAGCAAGAAATTAAATTTCTAGAGGAACATTTTGAGGACTGGTGGTGATCGTATTCCCGCCAGTCTTTTTTAGTGATTTATCCCCGGTGAAAAGTCCACGTTTACCTCAGCCTGGATCCTTCCCAATAGACTCCTCAACCACCTTTCTATCCTCTGTAAATCGTAACTGTTACGTATAAGATGATAAAATGTGTCAAAATTCCCCACTAAAATATGGATTGACAACAAAAAGAAGGTCTGATTATACTGTCTACATCGTAATAATTACGATTAAGGAAAGGAGAGAAACTTAAAAATATGAATCAAACGCAAGCTACAGGCTCTAAAAGCATAACGGTCAAGCTGCTAGCAGGTGGACTGCTGGGGAGTATGCTACTGGCTTTGACTTCGGGGTGCGGGTCACCTGCGGGCAGTCAGGCAAGTGAGACGACGATCACCAGCTCGTCGGCGACAACGGTGCAAGCCACAGAAGCTGCAACGGTTACGGATCAAGGAAAGAGTGAGACGTTTCTGTCCTTTACAGATGATGTTGGGCACGAGGTTACACTTTCGTCCCGTCCTCAGAGGATCATCGTTCTTTCTCCACAGCTGCTGGATTTATTGTATGCCGTGGATGGTAATGCTATCGCCCGCGCGACTTCCACCGGGGGAGCTGTGCCGGAGGAGGCAAAGTCGATTGAAGATGTGGGGAACATGACCTCGGTAAATACTGAAAAACTACTGTCCCTAAAACCGGATCTGGTCATGGGCTCAACGGCATTTCATCGTGATCTGGCGAGCGTACTCGAAGCCAGCGGTGTTCCGCTAGCGTTATTTAATCTCAGCACGTATGAGGATTTAAGGGAGAAGGCGCTGCTGTTCGGTAAATTAGCCGGTACGGAGACGAAAGCATCTGAGGCGCTGGCGAAGTTACAAGGTCAAATCGAAGAGCTGACCGAGAAGGTGCCGACGGGTTCATCGCCTAGCTTTATCATGCTGAACGTGACGCCCAGCAGTATATCAGTTCAGCGGGAGAATACCGTAGGACTGGAAGTTGCTAACCTGCTACATATGGAAAACGTGGCGGCAACACTGACGCCATCCCAGAAAAGCCCAACGACAGCTCCTTTTAGTATGGAGAAAATTGTGGAGCTGGATCCGGACTATGTGTTCCTGCTTATTCATGGGGCTCGCGAGGAAGGGGAGAAGATCATCGAAACCGACCTGGCGAGTCAACCGGCTTGGGCCTCGTTGCGTGCGGTCAAGGAACAACATATGGCGATTCTGCCTTCCGACCTGTTGCTCTCCAATCCGGGATTTCGGTTCAACGAGTCGGTAGAGTATTTAGCAAAACTGGTGTATCCGGAAATTTTTGGACATGGAAATGGCAACTAAGACCAAGTCATTATCGGCAGCAAGAGGAGGGCTTGTACTAGCGATCATCGCGTTGGCAGCGGTGGTTGGGATCGTATGGAGCATTGGGACGGGAGCCGTCTTCATCCCAGCGAGAGAAGTTTGGCTGTATCTGTTTCATGGGTACGACGGCCCCCTGAAAGAAGTAATTTGGAATATCCGATTGCCCCGTACGTTGGTTGCGGCGCTGGTTGGCGTAAATCTGGCTTTATCGGGAGTTATTTTACAGGGAGTTATGCGGAATCCGCTCGCTGACCCGCATATCATCGGCGTCTCCTCTGGGGCCGGGCTGCTTGGCATTATGATTCTGATCTTATATCCGGAGGCCTGGCCATGGTTGACGCCGGTTGCCTTCCTCGGAGCTTCAGCCGCAGCTGCAATCATCTATGTGTTAGCCTGGAAACAGGGGGTTCAGCCGGTTCGTCTGATCCTGGCAGGTGTGGCAGTATCCGCGTTTCTTGGTTCAGGCATCTCGGCACTGCTCACCTTCTACAGCGACCGTGTCAATGGCGCGCTTGTCTTCCTCGTTGGCGGCTTGTCAGCCAAAAGCTGGCCGGAGCTGCATATGATGCTTCCTTATTCGCTGGCAGGCACGGCGTTGGCGCTGTTGGGGGCGGTGCACCTCAATCTGCTGGCATTAGGTGATGCCAATGCACGGGGACTTGGGGTGAGAGTAGAAGCCACGCGGCTTATCCTCACGGCAGTCGCCACGCTGCTAGCCGCTAGTGCGGTAAGCGTGGTGGGGTTGCTTGGTTTTGTAGGACTGATCGTCCCCCATTGTGCGAGATTGCTTATCGGCAGTGACCATCGTCTGTTACTGCCTGCCTCTGCCTTGCTGGGCGTCGCCGTGGTGACCGTTTGTGATACGCTGGCCCGCTTGTTGTTTGCACCGATCGAGCTTCCAGTTGGCATCATTCTGGGAGTGCTGGGGGCACCGTTTTTTCTGTATTTGTTAAGGAGGGAAGGCGAATGACCGCGTTAGTGCTGGATCATTTGGCTGTTAGGTACAACGATCGTACGGTCATCGAGCAGATCAGCTGGAGGGCAGAGAAAGGCAAGATCTACAGCATTATCGGGCCGAACGGATGCGGTAAAAGTACCTTATTGAAGGCAATCTCCGGACAACTCAAGCCGGCTCGCGGCACGATTTTGTTGGACGGCAAGCCCCTCTCAAGCTATTCCAGACGGGGCCTTGCCCAATACTTGTCCATGCTGCAGCAGAGCCAGGAGAAGCAGCCGGACCTGACGGTACGCACCTTGGTTGGCTTTGGTCGCTTCCCTCATAAACCAGCTTGGGCCGGGTTTCGCCGGGAGGATGAGGAGGTCATTGACTGGGCCTTGGCGCAAACAGGGACTTTATCGTTTGCAGAACGGAAGCTGTCTGCTTTGTCGGGAGGAGAACGCCAGCGAGCCTGGATCGCTTTGGCTTTGGCGCAACAGCCCAAGCTGCTGCTGCTTGACGAGCCAACAACGTATTTGGATGTCAGCCATCAGTGGGAAATTTTGGAGCTGGTCTCCGAGTTGAACCGAAAGTATGGCATTACCATCCTCATGGTGCTGCACGATATGCATCATGCCGCTGCTTTTTCCGACGAACTGTTGGTGCTGCGTCAAGGGGAGGTCTATGCCAGCGGATCACCGGCAGATACGCTAACCGAGCAAACATTAGGTGAAGTGTTTGGCGTGAAAGGACAAATTGTACAGGATCCCGCAACCGCTCGCTTAAGCTGTTTGGTGACGGGACTGCTATAAAGACAGGAACATCGAAAATAAGGAGTAACGGGAGAGGATGAAGATGAACGGGAAACCGGAAGTGTATCCGTTTGCCGCAATTGTTGGACAGGAAGCCATGAAAAAAGGGTTGCTCTTAAACCTCGTTGAGCCGCGGTTAGGCGGAATGTTGATTCGTGGCGAGAAAGGCACCGCCAAATCAACGGCAGTCCGTGCCCTTGCCGATCTGATGCCGGGGCTTCGGGTCGTCAACCTTCCGGTGAGCGCCACGGAGGATCGGGTGGTCGGCACACTGGATATCGAACACGCGATCCGTGAAGGGGAGAAGCGTTTCGAACCCGGCTTGCTGGCTGCAGCGGACGGTCATATTTTGTACGTGGATGAGATTAATTTGTTGGATGACGCGATTGTAGATGCGTTGCTGGATGCCGCTGCGATGGGGGTAAACACCGTGGAGCGGGAAGGAGTGTCGTATTCGCACTCCGCTCGTTTTATTCTGATCGGAACGATGAATCCGGAAGAAGGAGAACTGCGGCCCCAGCTGTTGGATCGTTTTGCGCTGTCCGTAGAAGTGGCCGGAGAACGCGAGATAGCGGATCGGATGGAAGTCGTCAAGCGCCGCCTGGCCTTCGAGGCGGATCCAGCCGCTTTTCGCCGCGAGTATGAACAGGAACAACAACAGCTGAATGAACGCATCGAGAGCGCGCGAGAGAGACTTGCAATTATCGAGCCCACCGACCAACTGCTGGAATGGACCGCCAAAGTGGGGATTCGCCTGGGGGTAGACGGTCATCGCGCAGACATTACCTTGATGAAAACAGCCATGGCGCTTGCCGCTTGGGAAGGCCGTACCCGAGTCCAACCGGAGGATATGGTGGAGGCAGCGATGTTAGTCATGCCGCATCGGATGCGGAAACGGCCGTTTGAGGACGGAGAAATCCATGCGGAGAAAATGGTGCAACTGCTTGATGAGCTGATGGCGGAGGTTTCGAATGCAGTCTGAAGCTTATGCTTACCCCTTCTGCGCGGTGGTGGGGCAAGAACAAGCCAAATTAGCCTTGCTGCTTCATGCCGTCAACCCAACGCTGAGGGGAGTTCTGTTGGTCGGGGAACCCGGTACGGCCAAGAGCACGATGATTCGTGGTTTAGCTGAGCTGTTGCGGGATCAAAGAGGGATGACGATTCCGCTTCACGTTGATGAGGAACGATTGTTTGGCGGAATCGATACGGCGGCGGCTATCCGCTTCGGTGAGCGACGGGTTGTCCCGGGCCTGCTTCGGGAAGCGGATGGGAATTGGCTCACGATTCATGAAGTGAATCTGATGCGCGAAAGCATCTTGCGAGCAATTCTTTCTGCTGCTGAGCAAGATGGATATGATCAGGCGGAGGGAGAGCAGCCGAGCTGGGTGCCGTCCTCATTCCGGCTGTACGGAACGATGAACCCGGAAGAAGGATCGCTGCCCAATGCGTTGCTGGATCGTTGGGGGCTGTATGTGCCGGTTTCGACGTTAACCGATCCGGCCGAACGGGCCGAAATCGTCCGCCGCAGGCTTGCATTTGAGCGCGATCCGAGCGGGTTCGTTCACGCCTTCGCCGCGGAATCGCAGGCGCTTCGGGAGCGGATCGCGCAGGCGCGGGCACACCT
>NZ_JAWDJI010000196.1:0-935 GCF_032465655.1 Paenibacillus sp. 3LSP
ATAGAGTCGTGATACTCTCAGGGAAAGTGAACATAATTCACAATAGTATTCAATAATTTTGAAGGTATGGGGGATCGATAAATGGAGCTGCGTCAACTGAATACGTTTTGTACGGTTGCGTCAACCTTAAATTTCACTCGGGCCGCAGAGGTGCTGAACTACGTACCCTCTAACGTTACCATGCAAATAAAAGCCTTGGAGGAGGAGCTGGATGTTCGTCTCTTTGACCGCTTGGGCAAGCAGTTGGTTCTCACCGCAGCGGGTAAACGCTTTTTGATACATGCCCGGAGCGTTCTGGACAAATTGGACGAAGCACGCAGCGTTGTTCATGATAACGAGTCTTTAAGCGGTACTCTGACGATAAGTGCCAATGAGGTTATTTGTGCGTACCGGCTTCCTGCTGTCTTTCGGCACTTTCGTTCGCAGCATCCCGGCGTACGTCTGATCTTCCGCTCCGTTCCCAATCAAGAGCTCAAACAATCGCTTTTTGAGGGGGACTCAGATATCGTCTTCATGCTTGACGAGCCCATTCGCTCGAGCGGACTTGCCGTAGAACCGCTGCTGGAAGAAACCTTGCGCCTGTTTGCTGCTCCGGATCACCCGCTTGCTAGGCAAAAGGAGCTGCAGCTGGAGGATTTTCACGGAGAAGTGTTCCTGACGAATGAAAAAGGCTGTCCTTATAGAACCATGTTTGACCGGTCATTTGAGAAAGAGGGCATTGACAGCATTACGTATTTAGAGTTTCAAAGTGCAGAAGCCATTAAACAATGCGCCATTTCGGGAATCGGTATAGCTTTTCTCCCAGAAATCGTAACGGAAGCCGAGGTAGAGCGCGGTGAACTTGTTGCCCTTCCCTGGCAAATTCCCGATCTGCATGTGTATACACAGATGTTATGGCATAAAGACAAGTGGCTTTCACCCATCCTGTTGTCTTT
>NZ_JAWDJI010000197.1:0-10634 GCF_032465655.1 Paenibacillus sp. 3LSP
TATTGAATACTATTGTGAATTATGTTCACTTTCCCTGAGAGTATCACGACTCTATACTAAACACAAGAAATCACATCTGACCTTGAACATGTGGTTTCATTTAGAAGGGAGGCCTCTAGGATGGATTATGAAATTTTTAATTTGGGTGATGTCACCTTGCAATCAGGAGTGATTTTGCCGAACGCTTTTCTAGCATATAAGACTTATGGGACACTAAATGCACAAAAAGATAATGTTATCGTCTATCCGACTGCATTTGGTGACCAGCATACTCAGAATGAATGGCTGATTGGCAGCGGAATGGCCCTGGATCCGGACAAATATTTTATTATCGTTCCCAATCTGCTGGGCAACGGGTTATCTTCATCTCCCAGCAACACAGCCCCTCCGTTTGACCGAGCTCATTTTCCCAAGGTAACCCTCTATGACAACGTTAGTTTCCAGCATCGGCTGGTGACCGAACAATTTGGCATTCAAAAGATCGCACTCGTAGTGGGCTGGTCCATGGGCGGCATTCAAGCCTTTCAGTGGGGGGCAAGTTACCCGGAGATGGTGGAACGAATTGCGCCTTTCGCGGGAATTGCCAAGACTTGGCCTCATACTTTTGTGGTGCTGGACAGTCTGAAGGCCGCGCTGCTGGCAGGAGTAGGCTTTGATTCAAGCAAGCTAAACCAGCTGACTTCCGAAGACATGCGCGCCGTTGGCCGGGTTTATGCCGGATGGGGACTGTCGCAGGCGTTTTATAGGGAGGAGCTGTACCGGGAGTTAGGCTTTGACTCCTTGGAGGCCTTTGTGACCGAGGTCTGGGAACATAGCTTCATGAAGATGGATCCGCATAATGTACTGGCCATGTTAGAGACAGGCCAGCATGCAGATATTAGTGCGAACCCTTCCTACAACGGGGATTTTGAGAAGGCGCTTAAAAGCATTAAAGCCCTAGCCTGCATCATGCCGGGGAGCACGGACCTCTTCTGCTCAGCCGACGATAATGCATACGAAGCCAAGTTTATGCCTAATGCCGACTTTAAGCCAATTCCGTCCATCTGGGGCCATTTTGCCGGCCGTGGAATCAACAGTGCGGATAATCTGTTTATTGATGATAACCTGAAACGCTTGTTAGCCCTTAGCCCTCACGAATAAATGATCTTTAACTGGGCCCTGGCTGAGGGGACTGCCTTCAGATAAGCATTCAGCTTATATACACCACAGAGTCTGTATCGCGTTATACTGCCCGTTCAGCACCACCATGTGAGTCTAAAACTTATTTTCTCAGTTTAAACCAGAACCTCCAGGCTCCTGCATTCGACAAGTTTCCGAATATGCAAAAGAAGCTCTCGATTCACCATTAAGGTATATCGAGAGCTCTTCTTCGTGAACACGGTTTAATAAAATAAACCATTCTCATAAAAACAGTTTTTCTTCAAAGAACTACTGTCATTTTCTTAGCAATCTCAGATAATTTTTGTTTTTTTAAAAAGTCCTCCATTTTCTCTTCAGCCGATACCATCACCTTCTGAACTAAACACTCTGATCCATGATTCATTTCGCAGTCGAATAAGGAGGCGGAGCCTTCAATGGCATGAATCACGTCGAGAAACGAGATTTCTTCCCAATTCCGTTTTAAGCGATATCCACCATTGGCTCCTGAAGTCGATTCAATCATTCCTGCCTTGACCAGCTTGGTAAGGATTTTGGATAAATACGTTGGAGAAACCTCTTGTCTCTCCGCCAATTGCTGAACACCGATAAGTTTGTTCGGCGGGAATGCGGCAAGAAAGAGCATAGTATGAAGAGCATAGTTTGTCGCTTTAGAAAATTTCATAACGTGATGTTCACCTCAATTATGGACTTTATGTGCCCATAATAACTTTTTACATTGGCTTATGTCAAATATCGCCTCCCTTATTACTCCTTTATTCGTTGTAACTGGCAACACTCCAAGACCTACGATTCCACTAAACCTTTGCCATATGGAACAAAGAAGGTAAGAAGAAAACCACTCGCTGCAACGAGGGCTAGTGACCAAAATGCGGCTTGAATTCCTTGATGCATATTGATCGGAAAAGATAATGAGCTGTAATCTGCGGTAATTGTCACCAGGGTGATGAGCAGAGCCCCGCCCATTGACATGCCCAATGTACGTATGGCCGTGGTCATCGGCGAAGCGTAATTCATCATCGAATTCGGCAAGCTTGCCATGGCAAAAGCAGTAATTGGGGTCATCATAAAACCGACCCCGGTCATAAGCAACGCATATAACCCTACCAACAGACCATACGGAGCGTGAAGCGATAGCGCTATCGTTAATAGGGCCGTTACGGCGGCTATCCCGAAGAAGCCAATCCGAATCAAATAGCGACCGCCATAACGGTCGTAGATTTTACCCGAAACCACTCCGGACACCCCCATCAGCAATGCACCTGGGAGCAACATTAGCCCCGATTCTCTAGGCAGTAGTCCCCTGACATTTTGTGCATATATCGGGAGCAGCAGTTCCACCCCGGCCATCACAATGAACAGGACTACGCCTATAATCGATGCATAAGTAAATCTCGGGTAACGAAATACGTTGAAATCAAGCAAAGGGACGGCCAGTTTGAATTGGCGCTTCACAAACAGAAACGACACTGCGAATCCCACGATAAGGAAGGTCAGCGCAAACTGAATCCCTTTTCCCTGATCGCTAAGGATGCTAAATCCATACAACAGACAACCGAAGCCCAAACTCGAATAGAGAATAGATCTCCAGTCCAATTTCGCTTTATGCGTATCCCAAACGTTTTCCAAGCAATAATATGCGACAAACAGGTTCGCGATCGCTATGGGCGCCACCCCATAGAATAAGATTCTCCAAGAATGATTTTGAATCACGAAGCCGGAAATCGTCGGCCCCAGTGCAGGGGCGAGTCCCACAATGAGACTGGCCAGCCCCATCGCTGCCCCGAGTTTTTCCTTTGGGAACACTAGGATAATCGTATTCAGGAACACCGGTACCAGCAATCCGGCGCCAATCCCCTGAATAATTCGTCCGCATAGGATCAATGTGAAGTCGACGGAGAAGCCGGCAATTAGCGTCCCTGTCGTAAAGGCCCCAGCGGATGCGAAAAACAGGGTTCTCGTCGAGTATTTTCCGATCAGGAATCCCGTCACAGGGATGACAATTCCAGAAACCAGAAGATAGACGGTGATCAGCCATTGCGCCCGATTGACCTGGATTCCAAGGTCAAGCATCATTTGTGGCAAAGCCGTGTTCAGCATGGTTTGCATGAGTTGTGCCAAAAAATTCGCGACGATTAGAGATGCGACAATGATTACAGGTTTTCTTTTCATAACGTTCCTCAATTTACTACAGACACTCCAGTTTGTAGATATTACAGATATTTTTTGTCCATTATATAGTTAAAGAAATTACTTATGGGGAAATTCTTGGACACCGGTGTACATGCTCTGATCCTTCAATTGAATAAGCACCTTGCCAAAACGCCCACCCTGCTGGATGACAACCTTATCCGTCGGATAGGTCCGTTCCAAATAATTGGCTATGATTTTCCTATTCTGGTCGTCCGCAGTCAAACCGAAAATTCTCAGCCATTCCATAACCTCCTGGAGCGCCGTGTCTCTAGATACTTCTGTAGATTTCATTTCCCGGGTTACGAGCGACTGATAGGAATACCCTTTGAGATACAGTAAATGGAGCAAATAAGCCATCTCCAAATGTTCCGTTATCATGGGCTGATCAGTGACCAAAGGCCAAATTTCTTTCACCAGACTGTGCTCCCTGGAGCCGACAGACAGGCTGATATAGCAATACTGTCGTGCGCAGCTCAGCACTTTCTCCACACTGTCCCAATCGACAATAACCGGGCACATGGAGACAAATACGAAATCAAAGGCTTTTTCCCACCCCTTTGCTTGAATATCAATGTCTTCAAAAGGCTCAGCCACAATCTCTACATTCCCGTTCTTTAATCCCGTTATATTACTTTTCAATAGCTCAACTAATGGAAGACTAGGCTCCACAGAAGTAACACTAGCCCCTCTCTCCGCAAATGGCACGGTAAATCCGCCTGAGGCCGCTCCAATGTCTAATATGGAGATATCTTTAAATGTCACACCCTGACTTTCCAGCCAATTCATAATCCGTTTTGTTCTTCGCCTGCCTTCTTCGCTAAACGCCTGCTCGTTAAATGACTTTGCCCTATGGTCAAAAGTATGTGCTGGATCAATTCCAGCTTTTTTCATTTTGCTAACCGCTGTATCTGGATCCTTCTTCCAAGCTGCTTCCCAAACGGCATCATTAAAAAAATCGTTCGTCATCATCCTCTTCATCCCTTTCTGTTATATGTAGCCATTACACTTATGACTTTTGAAAAAAGTCCTTCTCTCTAAGAAACTTTTTCCCCAAGAGAAGGACATGTCCACTTAGAGCTAAACGAAATCTTCTTCTGTCAGCTCCATGTTGATGCCAATCGCCGCTTTGCTTCCGCCTGCTGCAGCAAAAATCAACTGGGAAGGCATTACGTAAGCTGCATCCCCGGCGGCATACACACCTGGAACCGAGCTTTTGCCCCACTCATTTGTGGCGATACCGCCAAACTCATTTACCTCGTAACCAAGCGAACCCTGAAAAGACGCCTTCGGTTTCCATTCCGGTGTAATGAATCCTCCCGTTCTCTCGATTCGCGTGCCATCCGCAAATTCCACCTGCCGCAATTTCCCCTCATGACCGATAAACATCGTTACTGCTTGTTCAACCACTTCGATGTTTCTGGATTTCAACAATTGTTTTTGATCGTTGTCCAGAACCGCATGCCCATTTGTACAAATCACAAGATCTTTACTCCAGGTATAGAGCAGCTTGGCCATATGAAACACTCCAGAGTTCTCGGAAACAACAATTAGCGGCTGATCTCGAAGCTCCCAACCATCGCAGTAGGGACAACTGAACAAACTTGTTCCATAACAATCACGTAAACCTGGAATATCCGGGAAAATCTCCCTAAGTCCCGTGGTGATCAGTAATTTGCGTGCTTCAATCTGTTTTCCGGTTGACGCCACGGCGACGAACCTGTGATCATTCCGGTGAATCTCGGTTACCTCCCAAGGTAAAAGTTCAACGGAGGGATACCCCAGAACCTCCTCATATGCAATACGCCTAAACTCAGCTGGTGTCACACCGTCTCTTGTTATAAATCCATGAGAAGCATGTGTAACCGCATTTCGGGGCTGGCTGTTATCAAATAACGCAACACTGCGTCTGGCTCGTCCAAGTACCAGAGCCGCATTGAGTCCTGCCGGGCCTCCGCCGATAATAGCACAATCATAAGTCAAAAGAATCTCCCCTTTTTTGTTGATTTATTTGGAGGCAACAAGCTGCTGCAGTTCACCTTTCGACAATATGCCTATTTCTTTATATAGAGGCTGTCCATCTTTGAATATAATGGTTGTCGGTATGCTCATAATCTGAAATTGTGAAGAGGTTACCGGATTTTCGTCTACATTAACTTTAACGACTTTAATGGAATCATTTGCTTCCTTTTCAAACTCCTCTAATACAGGTGCAAACATTCTGCATGGACCGCACCAAGCAGCCCAAAAATTCACTACTGTTATCCCTTCCGTCTGCACCATCTCTTTAAAAGTAGAATCTTTCGCATGTTGAATAGCCATCGTGATCTTCCTTTCAATTAAATATACTATGGATATATAATATCTTTAATTTGTCATAAGATGGGTCTAGTAATCTTGTCCGGCGTTGTTGCCACTAAAAAATAGAACATCACCTCAAACGCATAATCAGTTGCTTGTGAATTTTCATAGCACTCCTCCATTTCAAATTAAAGATTTTATGTATCTATGATAACTTTGTTTTGGATAAGATGCAAGTCAGTCTCATGAAAATTTAGCCAAACCAAGGCCAGTTGCATTCTTTTGGCCTGTGATCGAGCCAACAACAGCGGACAGGCTAGGGTCTTTTGCATCCTAGTCTGCCGCTGTTGCTCTTATCGGATCGGTATTAGTTTTCGTTAAAATTGATCGGCGCAATGCCTTCCGCTCGCCACACCGTGCCTCTTTTCTCGTACTCGAATAACTTTTCTACAGCATTTGCGATTTGGGGACCTAACTCACGATCAATCAAATACAAGGCCACATCAAGACCCGAAGTCACGCCTCCCCCGCTTACGAAGCGAGGACCATCTTCAACGACTCTTGCTTCAATCGGAATTGCACCGAGAGATCCTAACGCTTCCATGCCTATTTGATTGGTAACCGCATGTCTATCTTTCAATAAACCTCCCATCGCAGGCAGTAGTGTACCACCGCATACTGTAGCTACAATAACTTCCTTTTGAGTACATTCCCGCAGCAGCGAATACTTCGTATGGTGCTAATGCGTCCAGCAGATCGAAACCATCGAACAAGACGATTTGAACATGCATCCTTTTGTCTTTGAATGGATCATTATTTTCTTTTGAATTCGCACTTGCTGTAGAGGTAACTAGACATAGAACTAGTACAAACGACATGAGTACTCCTATAATTTTTTTCATCCTACACTGCCTTTCTGGATCGATTGATATTTCTGATAATGATGTTAGGAATGATCAACAGCAGCACAATAGAGCCGTAAACGCCAATTGTATAGCTGGTAGCGTAAATGAGACCAAATCCCTGATAAAAAAGGGAGGTGATGAGATGAATTGTCATGTTCGTAAAACAAAAGGCGTAACTTCGGATCATCCAGTTCCGGTGCCGAATGATACGTTTCTTTTTGATTTGTACAAGCGCCATAATGGTGATAAACAGCCATATTATATTAAGAGCATTGAACCCCATACTGCTTATTTTTCCTCCAGTAGCATAAGGAGCCATATATCCGGAAGTAATCACGACAAGAAGGACGGATACTAAATAAACGTAGCCGTTTATACGGTGGAGCTTGCGGCTTTTTTCAAAGACGCGGTTGGAGAAGTTCAGCAACCCCGTCGCCATGGCGATGCAGGCAAACGCAACATGAACGTGCATAACGTTTATCCAGACTGGAAGATTTAGTTCGCGCTTCAGGCCGATTTTATGGCTTAAAAACGCCTTGGCTCCAGGATCGATAATAAAATTGGCCACCAAAGCGTAAAGGATAAATAGAATACTGATGCAGGCCAAAAGTCCGTATGTTATTTTCCATTCCTTCATGCGATCCATCCCCTCATTTTTATGACCAATTCGCATTTATGGGTTAGGTAACACGCTTGCCTGTTAATTTGGATGCAGGCAGTATGCCGGCCCTGGCAAATCCAATCATGTCATCTCCACGCACGATAACTTCGAATTTTAGATTTAACCGCATAGGTTTCGTGACGCGCAGCGACCAGGTAAGCTTATTATCCTGAAGTAAGGGGTTTATAAACTCGACCGTCTCATCCCCTTGTGTGGCCTGGCCTTGGATCAACCCATTCCTTATGGAAATGGAGAGCTTGACCTCCAGTTTCCCAACAGGCGTAGCAATTGTCGTATCCCAATCCCCGTCGAATTCAGATTCTCCGGGTAATTTGATTTCCGAGGTATCATAAATCATCCCCGTATTGTTCGTCGCGATGTTCGTTTCTTCGTCGGTCTCTGCCTTGTGAGAGCTAGGCGCCCTTCCTTCTTCCCGCCAGACCGTTCCTCTCCGTTCATATTCGAACAGCTGCTCTACCGCGTGCGCGATACGCGGTCCAAGCTCGCGTTCCACCAGATACAGCGCTACATCGAGTCCCGAAGTAACGCCGCCGCTAGTAACCAGATCGCCGCTATCCACTACGCGTGCCGGGACGGGAATGGCTCCGGTTGCTCCAAGTACATTCATGCCCAGATGATGCGTTACCGCCGGTCTGCCCTCCAAGAGCCCCCCCATGGCCAGTAACAGGGAACCGCCGCAAACCGTGGCAACGATGATGTCTTTTTGCCCGAGTGCTCGCTCAATCAATCCAGCCAATTCCGTATTCAATGCCCGAGACAGAATGGCTGGGGGCGAATTCGGCCCATCTCCTTCGACGTCGCCCGACGCGCCAGGTACGAGAATGATGCCTGTACGTTCCGGGTTCAGTCTGCCACTCGCTTCAATTTTTAACCCGTTGATACCGCTGGTGACGGATCTCGGCCCTTCAGCGGTAACGAATTCTACGCTTAACGCGTGTTCAGCATACATTGCCGCGGCACAAAAAACCTCGTAAGGCGCAATGGCATCCAGAAGGTCAAAGCCATCAAAAAGCACGACTTGAACCGTTAACATCCATAATCCTCCTCATATTCAAAGTCAGTCGATTGATTCTCGAAGCTGCGGATCGTATCTGGGAAATATGTCAACCTCCTTCATCCGTTTTTTGCGTAGAAAAGCCCTAACTCGCGATATTTGCTGTCCGACTCGGCAAGAAGTATCGTAACAAACGAGTATCTCAAATGAAGTTGTATAAAGGTCACAAAACAATAAACAAATCATCACAAATTAGGTGGTTCTGTTTGTTGCATGGGGTTAAATGATAAACTAGTTTTCAAAGGTGGGATATTCATGAGTGAAATCAGTACCATACTGGTTGTAGACGATGATCAAAGCATTGTTGAACTATTGAGCGACTTTTTAGAGTACGAAAATTTTCGCGTTATAACCGCTTGCGATTCTATTCAAGCTTGGACATTGTTTGAGCAGAATTCCATTCATTGTATTGTTCTTGACATCATGATGCCGGGTCAAAACGGGTTTGAGTTATGTCGCCGGATTCGGGAGAAGAGTAACGTTCCGATCCTTTTCTTGAGCGCACGCAGCGACGATGTGGACAAGATTCGCGGCCTGACGCTCGGCGGTGATGATTATATTGTCAAAACCGCTTCACCCGGTGAAATTGTAGCCAGGATTAAAGCTGTACTACGACGTTCTGTTTCCCAACTGCAAATGAGTGAGAGAATCCTGGATTTTGGCCGCATCAAGTTAAATCTATCCACAAGAGAAGTGTTCGTGGATGGGAAGAGTATAGTGCTCACCCCGAGGGAATATGAATTATTGCGATTATTTGCCGAACACCCCAGGCATGTTTTTTCATATGAACAGATACTTTCGAAATTTTGGAATGGAGTAGGCGACAGGCATACGATTCGGGTGCACATCGGTCGACTTCGCGAAAAAATTGAATCCGATCCGAACCATCCTCAATACCTAGTCAACGTATGGGGAATAGGGTATCGCTTCGAGGGAGGTTAAGATGAGAACACTTCGTATTCGTTCGTTTACTTTACTGCTTTTCTTTTTCATAATGCTAGTGCCGTGGATCTTTTATGTGACAACACACTTCATAGAGACAAACACGCTCAGCTTCGCAAAAAATGGATCTCAAGCCGAGATTCTGCAAGGACAATGGATCGAGAAGATCGTACGGCTGATCGAAATCAATTCGGACAAATGGAGGGATCCGAATTGGCAAAACCAATTGCATCATGAGTTGCAACAAGCGAAAATGGAAGCGGCTATTCTATCTGCATCAGATCAAGAAATTTACCGTTCTAATCCGCAGAGCCATGGCGTATTGCCTTCTACCGAACGGTTCTCCATTATAGAGGACGGTCATTTACTTGGAAAGGTCATGATTTATCTTCCGAAGTCAAATGCGGCTAAGTTCATTTCGATATTTACCGGGCTATTGTTAGCTTTTTTTATTGTCGGTGTTGAAATGCGAAGGTTTCTTCTAAAGCCTCTCGAAAAGATGAGCTTTGCAGCTAGAAAAATCGCTGCAGGAGATTGGGATGTAGAGTTGCCTAGATCCTATATCACCGAAATCTCTGAGGTACGCGATGCATTCGAAGTGATGGTGAATGGAATGCAAAAAGCTTTTCAAAAACAAGCGGAATTGGAAGAAGAGCGCCGATTCGTGATTACAGCTGTTGCTCATGATTTGCGTACCCCATTGTTCGCCTTACGAGGTTACTTGGATGGTCTGGAGCAAGGCATTGCCCAATCCCCGGATAAAATAACCAAATATTTGGCGGTTTGTAAGGAAAAATCGGCGCAATTGGACCGGTTGGTAGAGGACCTGTTCACATTTACAAAGATGGAGCATGTGCAGATGGATCTTCATCATCAGAAGATTGATTTTAAATTCATCATCCTGAAATCGGTTGAAAGTTTAAGTCCGCTAGCTCGCCAAAAGAACCTCTCGATCTCGACCCATGCTGCAGACGACTGCTTCATTAACGGTGATCTGCATTTATTGGAGCGAGCGATAAACAATTTGTTGGATAATGCCGTCAGACACACACCCTCGCATGGTGAAATTGTTGTTCAATGTGATAAAGAAGGTAACAAGATAAAGTTTATGATCCGTGATACCGGCCCGGGCTTCTCCTCGGAAGAACTACATCGAGTTTTTGAACCTCTATATCGCGGTGAAGCATCTAGAAATCGTTCAACTGGAGGCAGCGGATTAGGGCTGACCATTTCACAAAGAATTGTAAGGCTTCACGGAGGTGAGCTCTCCGCAGGTAACCATTCGGAAGGCGGAGCGCTGCTAACAGGTTGGATGCCTGCAGCTGCGCCTGATTAAGATATTGAGTAATAAGAAAAACGCCTGGCGGCGTCCTTTTAAGTTCGTTCAACTGAGTTCATACGT
>NZ_JAWDJI010000198.1:0-15060 GCF_032465655.1 Paenibacillus sp. 3LSP
GGTGTAATGGGCACGTTTGATCGCTTGGCCCGCCACTGAAGTAAGTCCCTCGGAAATTTCCGAGGGACTTTTTGTTTTTTTTAACTGGCAAGAAACTCAAAATCCCCTACACTAAGAATTAGGCAGAGGCCCGCCATCCGCGAGAACAGGAGGAACCGCCACGATCTTCGTAGAAACGCGCATACTTGCCGGTTTTTAGAATTGCTATAGTTAAATTGCCGGAGGTGCAACACCAGTGAAGCTAAAACTTAGGAACCCGCTAGCTAATTTAAATGTGAAACAGCAGATGATCCTCCTCTTCATTGTGATGGTCATTCCGTTATTTATTCTGAACGCCTACGGTAACTATAAAGCGGATCAAGTGTTGAAGCGAAATGTCACCAACGCCTATATCGAGCTGAACAAGCAGAATTTCCGGCTTATCACCCGGGATATCGAGGCGATTAACAAAGTGACGTCAACCGTCTTCCAGCATCCGTTGCTTCAGCAACTGAACCCTAGCGGTGAAAGCTCGGAAACCGTTCTGGATCGGGTCAAACATTACGAAAGGCTGGAGAACCTGCTGCTCAATTATTCACAGGAAACCGATCAGCGCGAGCCGGTGTATTATTCGCTGTACGTTTACGATCCGGACAACGCATATTTCTTTGCTCCGTACTATCCGGATGCGCGGAAAGCGGGCGTCTATTTTTTTCTTGAGAACGAGAAGCCGGAATGGTTTGATGAAGCTGTTGCGCAAAAAGGGAACGGTTATCTGCGTATCATTGAGCACCTGTCTCCCTCTGGCCAAGGCCTGCAAAATCAAAAAACGCTCGCTTATATCCGGGCGATCAACAGCATTTACAAAAACGGGACGATTGGCGTGCTGGTCGTGTCCAATGTAGACGGGCGCATCGGCGAATCGCTGCAAACCGTCTCAATTCCAGAGGGAGAGCTGTATTTTACCGATTGGAACAACCGGATCCTGACCTCCACACCGAACCTTTCGTCCACGCCAACGGGTTCCATATTGGATTTGCCGCCGGAAGCGGATCTAGGCGATTCGCTGATTGGGGTAAAGGATGTCATTACTGAGGATTTCATTTATGTGATTAATTATAATTACGTTCTGCAGGAAAAGCTGGTGTACAAAGTGCCCATCAAGGCCATGCTGCAACAGCAAAACGAAATCAAACGAATTATTCAGCTTATTTCCATTGCTTATTTTGCGGTGGGACTGGTGTTAATCTTATATTTCTGGCGGTCGCTGATGACCCCGATTCAAAAATTGGTTTATTTCGTCCGCCGTTACGAGCCGGGCAATGTGGTGCCGGAGACGCCGCACCGGGATCGCAACGACGAGGTTAGCGTGTTGATTTCCACGATCTACGAGATGGCGCGCCGGCTGAATGGACTGATTCATTATAAATATCAGATGGACATCAAGCAGAAGGAAGCCCAGTTGCAAATTTTGTATCAGCAGATTAACCCGCATTTGCTGTACAACACGCTGGAGAGTATTTATTGGAAAAGCGCGATGGAAGGGAACACCGCCT
Organism: Paenibacillus sp. 3LSP; assembly: GCF_032465655.1. NCBI lineage: Bacteria > Bacillati > Bacillota > Bacilli > Caryophanales > Paenibacillaceae > Paenibacillus > Paenibacillus sp. 3LSP. The sequence continues at coordinate 1,536 of NZ_JAWDJI010000198.1, forward strand.
CCGCGGAAATGATCAAGGAGCTGTCCAAGCTGATGAAAATCAGCCTAAGCCGCGGCCGGGAGCTGATTACGCTGGAGGAAGAGCTGGAGCATGCTTCGGCTTACATCAAGCTGCAGGAGCATCGTTACGAGTACGGGTTCCGCGTGACGTGGGACATTCCCTTGGAGCTTCATTCCACAATCATTCCCAAAATCACGCTGCAGCCGCTGATTGAGAACGCTATCATTCACGGTGTTAAACATATGGGAGAGGACGGCGAAATCCAGATTTGTGCCGAGGCGGACGAAGCGCTGGGCCGGGTCTACATTCGGATCGCGGACAATGGGTATAAGCCGGTCGATTTCGATGCGATCGACAAGCTGCTGAACGATGAAACGCCAAGTCCGTCGTTTGGTTACGGCATCCGCAATATTCATCAGCGGCTTCGGCTGCATTTTGGGCCGGAGTACGGCTTGAACTATATAGGCCGCCCTGAAGGCGGAACGCTTGTCACCATTACCCTGCCGCTCACGGTGAATCGGAACGAATAAAACGAACAGGGGGAACTATGATGTACAACGTATTGGTTGTCGACGACGAACCGTTGATCTGCAAAGGCTTATCCGGACTTCTAACCGCTTCAGGACTGGATATCGGTCAGATCTACACCGCGTATAACGGGCACGAAGCACTGGATTACGTAAGAATGGAGGAAGTGGATCTGCTCGTCACCGACATCCAGATGGGAGAAATGAACGGGATCGAGTTGATGCAGCAGGCGAAGCTGATCAAGCCTTGGGTGCAGGCGATCATCATCTCTGCACATGAAACGTTCCAATACGCCCAGATGGCGATCCGGCTGGGTGCCAAGGACTATTTGATCAAGCCGCTGAACAGCGAGCAGTTCCTGGACTCGGTGCGCAACGCGCTGTTGAAAATGGATAAACCGCTGCCGCAGGGCGAGGAGATTTTGGCCCGAGGTACGGAGCATTTTCGCATGGAGGAGCCGCTTCCGGAATACGGCGAACGGCTGAACCGCCTGATTAGTGACCTCGCTGAAGGGGATGACGAACAGCGGGTTGCGGAAGCTGAGAGGTTGGGGCTGACAGGACCGTATTTTTCCGTGATCAAAATCAAGCTGGCCATCCCCGCTGACAAGCAGCTATCCGTGGACCAGGATCGGGATGCCTGCCTGTTCCGCTACGCGGCGCTGAATATCGTGAACGAGCTGCTGCATCAGGAGTGGCGCGCGGCATCTTTTTATACCCAGAGTCTGGAGATCGCCCTCATCTTGCAGTGGAATGAAACGGAGTATGCCGAGCCCAATCTCAATAAAATCAACCAGCTCGAAATGCTTGGCCGAAGTCTGCACCATCACATCCATAAATACCTTGGCTTGCGGTGCACGGTGGGCATCAGCCAGATTCTCAAAGGCACGGGTTTTCTAAGCCTGCTCAGCCGGCAGGCGGACAAAGCGATGCTGTGGGGAGGCGAGCACGGGGATCATCATGTGTTTTATTATGGCGATTTTAACTGGCACAACTATTCCCAGGACCCTTCCACAGAAGAGCTGACCAAGCAGAATAACCAGATTGTGGAGAGCGCCAAGAAGTATATCGAGGAGAATTACCGGCAGAAGGGACTGACTATCCACGAGGTGGCCCGCAACAATCACGTCAGCCCCAATTACTTGAGCTACTTGTTCAAGAAAAATACCGGCTACAACCTCTGGGAATACGTGATTAAGCTGCGGATGGAAGAGAGCAAAGCGCTGATTCTGAACACGGATCTGCGCCGTTACGAGATCGCCGAACGTGTGGGATATGAGTCGCCGGAGCATTTTAGCAAGATATTTAAGAAATACTTTGGCGTCAGTCCTACCGAGCTGAAGAAATAACGATGAAGTAAGAACGACCATAGTTCACATAGTTTTAGACATGTTCGACATACGGCTGCTTTTCTACAATGAAAAAAGACACTACGTAGAAAAGAGGGAGAACGATGGGGGAACCCGTGATTTCACCGGGGAACATGCAGCAGAACACGGTTAAAGCATCCACCTCCGCTTCGCAGAAGCCGCGGCGGGGATCGAACTGGAAGCAGTACATGTGGGGGTATCTTTTTCTGGTACCGGCGATTGCCATCTTTATCGTGTTCTTGTGGGTCCCGATCATCAAAGGGATGGTTTACAGCTTCTACAATATCGATTTCGTCAAAGGCAACACATTTGTCGGATTCGACAATTACGTAAAGGTGTTTCATAACCCAGACGTGCTGTTGTCGGTTCGCAACACCTTGTATTATATGCTCCTCTGTTTGGTTATCGGCTTCTGGGTGCCGATCGCAGCGTCAATCGCGATTTCCGAGCTGCGCTGGTTCCAAGGATTTGCGCGGATCGCCGCTTACCTGCCGTTCGTCGTACCGGGCGTTGTCCTGTATGGGATGTGGCGCTGGATGTACGATCCGGTGGGACCAATCAACGCCTTGCTCGGATGGTTTGGGGCCGATCCGGTGTCCTTTATTTCCGACGGCAGGTGGTCGATGGTTTCGATCGTCTTTATGGAGACGTGGCAGCAGTTTGGTTCAGCGATGCTGATTTACCTGGCTGGGGTGCTGAGCATTCCGCGGGATTGGTACGAAGCGGCGGAAATCGATGGAGCCGGCGTCTGGGCCCGGATCAAATACATCACGCTGCCGTCGATGCGGAACCTGATCGTGCTGATGTTGATTTTGCAGCTGATCGGCACATCTCAGGCGTACCAATCGCAGCTAGCATTGCTGGACGGCGGGCCAAACAAGGCCACGTTAACCTATGCCCTCCTGACCGTCAAATACGCCTTTACCCAGCTCGATTACGGGGCCGGGACCGCGCTGGGTGTTCTGATGTTCATCGTGCTAAGCGTGCTGGGCGTGTTGCAATACAAGCTGAACAAGGAGGAGTACTGATATGAAAGAAAGAGGCATCCTGTCGCCCTCCGATTTGCAGAAGCCGCTGAATAAAGTGGTATACGGATTTATGGTCTTGTGCATCGCGGTGATGACGTTTACGATGCTGTATCCGATCGCGATGACGATGTTTAACGGGCTGAAGAGCAACCAGGAGGTCAACTCGTTTCCGCCGCGATTTTTTCCGCAGGAATGGCATTGGGACAATTTCCCGAAAGCCTGGAATTACATCGATTTGCCGATGTTTTTGAAAAATACTCTGCTTATCTTCGGCGGCAACCTGCTGATGACCATTTTGGTGCTGGGTCTCGCTTCGTTCAGCATTTCACGGATCCGGGTGCCGTATAGCCGGGCGATCTACTTTTTTATCCTGCTGACGTTGTTTATCCCGGCCTCCAGTTATATGATCCCGAACTTCGTCAACCTGAAGGAGCTGGGGCTGCTGAACACCTATTGGGCGTTCTGGCTGCCGGCGGGAGCGAACGCGTATTATTTTCTGCTGATGAAAAATTTCTTCGACGGCATCCACCCGGAGATCTTCGAAGCGGCCCGGATTGACGGAGCTTCGGAGTGGACCAGTTACTTGCGGATTGCGGTGCCGCTGTCCGTGCCGATCTTCGCGACGCTGGCGATCTTTATTTTCTCCACGGCGTGGAATGACTGGTTCTGGCCATCGCTGGTAATGCACACGGAAGACAAATATACGCTGGCGACCGCGATCTACAAATATGTAATTAACGCGCGGAACATGGATAGCAGCATTAAGTTCAGTATTTTGTTTATGGTGATGATTCCGCCGATCTTCGTGTTCCTGGGGTTCCAGAAGTTTATCATGCGAAGCGTGAGCTTGTCTGCAGTTAAGGGATAGGCGGATGGGTGGCAGCGTTTACAGAATCGTAGGCCTGCACACGAAAGTCATAAGATCACACATCGAATGCTAAATGTTTCTCTTTTATGATAAAAATGCAAGATTACCTAACTTATGAAAAGGGGAGTTTCAATGCGCAAGTTTTCAGCAGTGTTGATGTGTCTGATGTTGCTTGGTTCGCTGCTCGCGGCCTGCGGCGGAGGCGGGAACAAGGAAGCCCAAAATAACGGCGGCGGAAACACGGCGGCCACGGGGAACAACGGAGGAAGCAATGCGGATGCGAATTCGGGAGAAGCCGATGATATCACGCAGCGCAAGGTCACGATCAAGATCCACTATCCGTTGCCGGACGAAACGACGCTTCGCCAACAGGAGGACGATAAAATCGCCCGCTTCCAAGCCAAATACCCGAACGTGACGATCATTAAGGATGACTGGCAATACAGCGTCAACGAAATCGGCGTAAAGATGGCCTCCAACGAAGCCCCAACCTTCTACAATACGTGGGCAACGGAAGCCCAATTCCTGGTGGAACGCGGCTGGGTTGCTGACATCACGGATCTGTGGAACAACTGGGAGTATAAAGACGAAATTAACCCGGTGCTGCAAAATCAATTTATCGTTGACGGCCGAGTGTACGGGATCACCCAAAACGGTTACGTTACCTCGACGGTCGTCAACAAGAAGCTGCTGGACGAGAAGGGCATCGCTGCTCCTCCGTTCGACTGGACTTGGGACGATATGTACAACGTAGCCAAAGGGGTTGCCGATCCGAAGAAAGGGATTTCGGGGATCGCACCGATGGGGAAAGGGAACGAAGCAGGCTGGAACTGGACCAACTTCCTGTTTGAAGCCGGCGGCGATATTGAAAAGACCGAAAACGGCAAAGTGACCGCCGTCTTCAACTCCGAGGCTGGGGTGAAGGCGCTGGATTTCTATAAGAAGCTGAGATGGGAAGCTAACGCGATCCCGCAAGACTGGGCGCTGGGTTGGGGCGATGCCGTCAGCTCCTTCCAACAAGGCCGGACGGCGATGGTGATCGCCGGTGCATTTGACGTCATTCAAGCGGCGCTGAATGAAGGCGGCATGAAGCCGGAGGATGTGATCGCTTATCCGATGCCTGCTGCCGAGAAAGGCGGCAAGCATTACGGGGTGCTCGGCGGCAACTACCTCGTCATTAACCCGAATGCCACGAAAGACGAACAAGAAATGGCGTTCCGCTATATTACGTTTGATTACTTCACCGACGATGCCTTGAAAGCCGTTGAAGATACGATTCAAGCCCGCAAAGCGGAAGGCAAGTATTATGTGCCGACACCGCTGGAGTATTTCAGCGAAGATTCCGAGTATGCCAGCAAAGTGAAAGCCATTTACGAAAAATACGACAACGTGTACAAATACGATCCGCAGCTCTTCGGCCTGCTGGAAGGCAAGCCGGAAGCGCAATTCGGCACGCAGGACTACTACGCCACGATGTCCAACGTCGTCCAGGAATCGTTCTCGAAGAAGGGCACGGACTCCAAGCAGCAGCTGGATGTCGCAGCGAAGTACGTGCAAGAGAATTTCTTTGACAAAATTCAAGCGCAATAATGGGTTGTAAAAGGCCTCCCTGGTTCAGTTTGGACCGGGGAGGCCTTTTTGCGTTGGGGTGTATGGAGGCGCTGTCTTGTTGAAGTATTCGCTGCCCCTATGCTAGGGGTAATGCCAGCCAACTCTAGGGCTAGTCATGCTGGCGACGATGCTAGTGGGGCGATGGCGATTGGTGCAGGTCAACTTCGCTGTTAGCCCAGTCAACAGCGCCAACCCTATTAGCTTCATGTTGGCAATAACATCGGTGTCAACGCCAGTACGAATGCGCGAGTCTATGTCAGCGCCTTTGTCTGGTCTAGTTGGAGCGTCAAGGTCATGGCACCTTGTCCTGGCCTAGCTCGAGGGTCAACGTCACGGACCTTGTTGTCCTGGCCCGCTAACGGAACAGAGAGACGTTATTTTGCGATTTTCGGCGCGGTTTGAAATCTAACGGAACGGAGAGACGTTATTTACGGTTGGGCGTGGAGTTCAGCACGGATTTTGTCCAAATAGCGGCATTTGGTTCCGTTAGGATGGGAAATAGCCGGGAAATGAGCGAATAAGGTCATCTGGTTCCGTTAGAAGGGACGGGAGGTGGAAAGGATGGTGCGAAGGGGGGAGGCGCGGAGGCGTGTTCGCGAGAGGAAGCGCGAGAAAGGACAGCGCTGGCGCGGGGACGCGTTCGGGAGAGGGGAGGGCGGTGCGTCCTCCCGAGCCCTAAATCATGCCGACGTTGCTGTTTTGTCCGTTGGCTGATGCGCGCGGGCTTGCCGTCCGAGTACAAGGCCGACGAGGGAGGCCATCACCTGCTGGAACACCATGCCCAGCACGACCGGCACAGCCACCGGAGCGGGGAAGTAGGTGACAGCCAGCACAGCGCCGGCGCTGATGTTGCGCATGCCGCCGTTGAAGACGAGCGCGACTTTGTCGGCTTCGTTCAGGCCGATCAGCCGGGACAAGCCAAAGCCCAGCGCGTAGCCGATGACCGCGAGCAGGACGATGATGGCGGCGAGCCCCAGCAACCGCGGGCTGAAATCGGTCAGGTAAGGGGCGACCACCGCGCCGTTAATCGCCACGACCGAAGCCATGGCAAGCTTCGAAAACGGGTTCAACCAAGGCCCCCAGGTGGTGATCACTTTGCCTTGGGTCCACTGGTTCAGCAGCATGCCCACCAGCGACGGGACAACAATCATCCAGAACAGGCTGGTCATCATCGCCACAGCATCAAGCCGAACGCTGGTGCCCACCAGCAACGCCAGAATGCCGGGAACGACAAAGGGAGCCAGCAGTGTATCGATCAGGATGATCGACAGCGTCAAGGCAATGTTGCCCTTGTAGATGCTGACCCAGACAAAGCTGCTGACTCCGGTTGGAATTGCTGCGGCGAGAATAAAGCCGGTTATCGTATAAAAATCCCCGGGGAACGCCAAATGCCCCATTCCCATCGCCGCCAGCGGCATCGCCAGGTGGAGGATGAACAGGCAGAGTACCAGGGGGAGCGGTTTTTTGAGCACGTTCAGGAAATCTTTGAAGCTGAGACTAATGCTCCCGGCAAAGGTCATGAAGGCAAACAGCCATGGAGACAGATACGTATAAGGAGCCAGGTTACTCCCGCAAAGGACGCCAATCAATATGCTGGTAGGCGTAATGAGGGGCATCATTTTGTTCAGTTGTCGGTTCAGCGTTTGCAGCATGGGCACGACATCCTTTGGTTGATAGGCTTCTTGTAGTATAGAACGTCCGCAGGGAATCGTAAATGGGACGAAAACACGATCTCTTCCCAACAAAAAAAGTCTGCCGGTTCACAAACGAACCAGGCAGACTGGATTGGTTAGCGAGCGATTTCCTTAAACGCCGCTTCGGCGGCTTCCAGCGTAAAGTCGATGTCGGCTTCCATGTGCGCCGTTGTCAGGAACCAAGCTTCGAACTTCGACGGGGCGAGGTTGACCCCGCGGTTTAGCATGGCGCGGAAGAAGGCAGCGAACGCTTCGCCGTCGGTGTCTTGCGCCTCCGCATAGTTCGTGACCGGATGGTCACAGAAATGCGTTGAGAACGAGCCGCGGATCCGGTTGATGGTCAGCGGCACCCCATGGCGGCGGGCCGAGTCAGCCAGCCCGTCGGTCAGCTTCACGGCGAGGCGGTCCATCTCTTCGTAGACCCCGGCGCCTTGCAACACCTCAAGGCAGGCGATGCCGGCGGAGATGGAAGCAGGGTTGCCCGCCATCGTTCCGGCCTGATAGGCCGGACCCAACGGTGCTACCTGCTCCATGATCTCTTTGCTGCCGCCGTACGCGCCGATCGGCAGCCCGCCGCCGATGATTTTGCCGAGGGCGGTGAGGTCCGGCCGGATCGCTTCGTGGTTGGAGAGGCCGGCGTAGGTTTGCGCCGAGCCGTAATGGAAGCGGAAGGCCGTAATAACCTCGTCGTAAATGACGAGGGCGCCGTACTGCCGTGCAAGCCGGCAGAGATCTTCCAAGAATCCGGGCTTCGGCATCACCATGCCGAAGTTCCCGACGATCGGCTCGACCATGACGGCGGCGACGTCGTCGCCCCACTTGTCGAGCGCATCTTTCAGCGCCGAAGCATCGTTAAACGGCACGGTGATCACCTCGTGCGCGATGCTGGTCGGGATGCCGGCGCTGTCCGGGATGCCCAGCGTGGACGGGCCGGACCCGGCGGCCACGAGCACGAGATCAGAATGGCCGTGGTAGCACCCGGCAAATTTGATGATTTTGTTGCGCTTCGTATACGCGCGCGCGACGCGGATCGTCGTCATGACCGCTTCCGTACCGGAGTTCACGAAGCGCACCTTGTCCATCGAAGGAATCGCTTCTTTCAGCATGCGAGCCAAGCGGATCTCGAGCTCGGTTGGAGTCCCGTACAATGTGCCATTCGCGGCAGCTTCTTGAATGGCCATCGTCACATGCGGGTGGGCATGTCCGGTAATGATCGGCCCGTAAGCCGCCAAATAATCGACGTAGCGGTTGCCGTCCACGTCCCAGAAATACGCGCCCTCCGCTTTTTTCATAAAAACAGGCGCCCCGCCGCCAACCGCCTTAAAGGAACGGGAGGGGCTGTTGACGCCGCCTACAATATGTTGCAACGCTTCTTCATACAATCGTTCGGATTGTGATCGATTCATCTTGATAAACTTCCTTTCTGAATTGAATTACTGGAATGAGCTCGTTATTGTGCCAGCCAGCTTACGATTTAACTGCAAAAGTACATTTGATTTGTCCGAAAAACCGACTCTTACGCGCGATCAACTGCAAAAGTACATCTCAGACATCACGATATGCCCTCAAAAGCGACCTTTCAGCAGAAATGAACTGCATTTTTACATTTGAATGCTGAAAAAGAGCGATTTTGGGCAATATGAAAAGCACTTTTACAGCTGACAGGCCCAATAGCGCGGATTCACGGTAGGCAGCGATCAAAAAAAGGCAGTTCGTAATGCCGAACTAGGCAGTAAGAGTGGGGGGGCCAGCAAAGGCAGTTACTGTCGCCACCAAAAGACAGCAGTAGTACCATCCAAGGCAGTTACTAGTGCCCCCAAAGGACAGGAGTGGTGCAACTAAATACAGTTACTTGCGGCCCCAATGGCAGATACTCGTGCCAAAAGAGAGGAGGCCGCCTCTCGATTAAGGCCTGGCCACAGGGCCGAGCCTGCCTCGAGAGACGCCCTCCGATCTCACGGACTCCCGCCCGCCGCCTAAGCAGGCAAGGACTTCGCTAACCTCAGGCTTAGGGCCCTCCGCCCCAAAAGGCTCTCAGCCTCAAGGGCCGGACGCCTCCAAGTTTCCGCCGCTGCTGCCGGCGTTTGCCCCAGTACGGCCTGAGCTGCCACTGCTGTCACTGTTATTCTCGGCACCGTCAGCATCGTTGCCACTGTCCGTCCCGCTTTCCTCCGCTTTATTAAATACGTCCTGCACGTATTGCTTTAAGTCGTCTTCGTTGCGAACGCCAAGGACGGACGAGCCGCCAACGGTTTTCTCCACCAGCAGTTCCATCGGCGGAATCTGCTCGCTGGCGACCATTTCTGCGTCATACCCGACAGTAGCCAGCTTCCACATATCCTGAACCGACAAGTTCGTGTCGATGTAAGGATTGATTTTCTCCAGAATCGAAGGCAGCTTCATAATGGAAGTCGTCGACTTCAGCTTATCCGCCACCGCCTTCAGGAAATTGCGCTGCCGCTCGGTCCGGGTGTAGTCAGACAGAGCGTCGTGCCGGAAGCGGACGTATTGCAGCGCCGTTTTGCCATCTAAGTGCTGCTGTCCTTTTTTCAGATCGATGTCGTATTCATGATTATCTGCTTTGCTGGTGTAGTGCATATCCTTTTCCACATAAAAATCAACCCCGCCGACGGCATCCACCAATTCAATGAATCCTTGAAAGTCGGTATACACATAATATTGTATCGGGATGCCAAGCAGGTCGGAGACCGCCTGCATCGCTGTATTCGGTCCGTGCGTAATCGCCGTGTTGATCCGATCCGAACCGTGCTCTGGAATTTGGGTGTACGTGTCGCGCAAAATCGAGAAGAGGTAGGCCTTCTTGCTCACAGGGTCCAGGGAAGCGACCAGCATGGTGTCCGAACGAGGAATTTCCCCTTTCTTCAAACCGCGCGCATCGACGCCCATCAGCAGGATGTTTACGCGATCCTTGCCTTCCCATTTGGGCGGTTCCGGCACTTTCGTTTCGGTTGGCTGCACGTTATAGAAAGGGGACTGCTCCCCTTCTTTTTGAAAATTGTCGACTTGGTTATAGAGGGCCGTAAAATAGTAGGCTGCAAAGCCGGCGAGAGCGACAACTACTCCGATCACAGACCAGAGAATCGCCCGTTTTGTGCGTTTCGTCATTGGGTTCGTTCCTTTCAAGGCATGCGATAAATTCGGTTTCTATTATAGATATACTACATGTCTTTCCATTATAATTTCTTTTGTAAATACAATCAATTTCAGGGTTGGAGAGGCCAGAGGAGGAAGAAGCATGTCGGAACAAACGCAACAAGTGCAAATCGGTCAGCCTGTTCCGGATTTTCGACTGCCCGCAGACAGCGGGGAGGAAATCTCGTTATCGCAATTTCGCGGCCGGAAGGTCGTTCTTTATTTTTATCCCAAAGATGCTACCCCGGCTTGTACTCAGGAGGCTTGCGATTTTCGTGATCTTGCTGAGGTGTACGGTGAATATGGGGCGGTGGTGCTGGGCATCAGCGGGGATTCGGTGAATTCTCACGCCAGGTTCGCCGGGAAGCAAGGGCTGAATTTCCCGCTCTTATCGGACGAGTCTCATGAGGTGTGCCGAATGTTTGGCGTATGGCAGCTGAAAAAAATGTACGGCCGCGAATACGAAGGCATCGTCCGTTCGACGTTCCTCATCGACGAGGAGGGGAAGCTGCTCCGTGAATGGCGCGGGGTTCGAGTCAAAGGGCACGCGGAACAAGTGTTGGAGGCACTGCGAGAAGCCGGCCAATAAAATAGGTGTCTTCGCCAGAGAGTTGATCAAAACGCCTCATCCTAACGTTTAAAGCGGGATGAGGCGTTTAACTTTACTTATTTTTCAAAATGCAGATCAAAAAGGCCCAGTTCGATGTTCTCCTGATCGGCTGTTGCACGGAACTCGACTTTCGCTGCATGAGCGACGTCAAGCGCTAAATCCTTAGGGAAGTCTCCCGGTTTGAAAGTTTCTGAGTAAGCTTCACGATCATCGACCAGAATCCGCAGCGTAACCGAAGCCCCAGAATCTCTATATTTTCCGGTCAACCCCACTTTGCCGACCACCTTCTTGGCTTGTCCGTTAAGCGGAAATTGAATATGGACCCAGCGACCGTCTGAGCCGTTATCATTTCTAGGGAACTCAAAGCGCAGGAAGCTGGTATACGAGTTCCCCAAGTTGTCTTCGATCGGCTCATTCGCATTGTATGCGTACTCATATCTGCTCCAGTATGCGGTCTGCGCATTCGAATGCTGGATATCGCGTTCTGGATAAATATCCGTTTTCCCCTCTGTCTCGCCTATGTATACGGTTTGCGTGGAGGCGTCCCATTTCACCGGGAGCTTCAGCGCTTCAGCAACAAACCGAAGAGGTACGTATGTCGTCCCGTTATAGAGGAACGGTTTGTTATCCTCACTCAACTTTTGAGCTGTTTTGTTGACGGTGATCCCTTTGACGTTGTAAAACACTTCGATCAGTTTTCCGCTGCTGCCGGCATAAACTCCTGTTGCTCCGAATAGAAGGGAGCCTGCAACGAAGCCGGCAATGAATTTAGATTTTGAATTCTTCATGTTGCAATTACACCTTCCTTTGGATAGTTTTGCAACATATTATATCGGCGCCGGCGGGGGTTCGGCAATATTTTCTCGAATGACGTCTATCTTCATCTCTACCTTCATACAATCTACCAGAAAGCTAAAGGATTCATAGAAAAGAAATTGATCCTAGTGCGGAGGTAGAAAGTCGATGAAACAACCAAAAAAGTTATCCGGACAAATGCTGGTACGTTTGCTACTGCTTACGGTAGTACTGATTGCGGCAATCTGCACGCCGCTTGGCTTCCAGCACAAGGGCATGCCTGAAGTCAAAGCCCTGGCCATGAAAGAACAAGCCGCGGGGGAGTCCGCGACGCATACAGTAAATCTCGCTGCACCTGCCGCTGAGAAGGTGCAACCTGTCCATACGTCGGCCGTTGGCTCGGCTGGCACATCGGCGGCTCTAGCGGCATCTCAGGCGAAGAAGTCTGAAACGCCGCAAGCGAACAACCAAGACAAGCAAGGCAAGACGGTTTATTTAACGTTTGACGACGGGCCAAGCCCGCATACAAATCAAGTGCTGGAGATATTGCGGGAAGAGGAGGTGCCCGCGACCTTCTTCGTATTGGGGCAGCAAGCCAAGCGCTACCCGGAGATGATCCGGCGCATCGTAGACGGCGGCCATGTCCTAGGGAATCATACGTATAACCATGATTATGACGCACTGTACGACAGCTTCGGCCATTTCTGGAAGCAGGTCAAGGCGACGGAAGAGGTGCTGCGGGAGATTACGGGAACACGTACACCGCTGGTACGCGCGCCGGGCGGTACATACGGTCATTTTGACAAGACGTATTTCAACCTGATGGAGCAGGGCGGGTATAAAGTGTTTGACTGGAATGTAGACAGCGGGGATTCCAAGCGTAGAGGTGTTCCGGCCAGTGAGATTATAGCCAACGTCAAGAACACGAAGCTGCAGGATCAAATCATTGTGTTGATGCATGACGGAGGAGGTCATGAACAGACGGTTAAGGCGCTGCCGGAAATTATTCATTACTATAAAAAACTAGGTTACGAGTTTGGCACCTTATCTGCGGAGCAACAGCCTGTACAATTTTCACTGGACCCTTCCATAAGTAAGAAAAAGAACCGTCCCGCGCCTTCCGCCGAATGGATCGCGTCCAACGTCGTTCCGAATGCGGCTTTGTTCGAACCGGAGCTGCCGCTTACCGTGGAGGCTGGCGGGTTGCAAACGCGCCTTGAGCCCGGGGAATACGAGCTGCGTGACGGTCAGTATGTGGCACCTGTCCGTTTAATGATGGAGCGGTTAGGAGCAGAAGTGTATTGGAGCGAGGCTACGCAAAGTGCCTTTATCAACTGGGGGGATGCCTCTATTGTGGCGGATACGCGGCGCGGGGTGCTGACTGCGGTTCGCCCAGACGGGACGTATGCTGAATGGGAGGTGACCTTTGACCGTAAAGCCCAAGCCTTATGGATTCCGCTGCGTCCGCTCCTGGAGGCATTAGGTCATCCGATTGTCGGAGTTGTTTCAACTGCCGGGGAGCGACGGGTCTCGGCAATCTAGTTTTTTTGATAGATTCTTGTGCACAGACGCTTAACTTTCTCTTCCTTTCTTCCATGTCTATTTCCGCTAGGTTCTGGAGATACTGGTTGATAGATTACGGGCATGGTTTATAGAAATGGAGGGGAAGTCAGGATGAATCACGATCAAGCGCAGACGCTGCTGGAGCGGCTTGTCCACAAGGTGGATCGGGTGATCGTTGGGAAAAAAGCGGAGATCGAGCTCGCGGTCGTGGCGATGCTGAGCGGCGGTCATATTTTGCTGGAGGATGTACCCGGAGTGGGCAAAACGATGCTGGTCCGTACGTTAGCTGCCTGCATCGGCGGGACG
>NZ_JAWDJI010000199.1:0-537 GCF_032465655.1 Paenibacillus sp. 3LSP
TACTTAGGCCCGTGGAATACTCACGAGGGACCAGTCCCAAGTACGCCATCAGTTGCGCAGGGGAGCGAAAACGCGCAAAGGTTCCGATTTCAGCCGCAAGGGTAATGGCTGTAAGCATTCCAATCCCCCGTAGGGACTGAAGAGCTTGGATCAGAGAAGCCTTAGAACCGGTCGCAGCTTGCTGGACCAGTGCTTTTTCTAGGCGCCCCATGCGTTGCTCGATCTCATTCAAAGCATGAAGCATCTCATCGAAGGCCACCTGCATGGGCTCGTACGGGAATACCAGTTGCCCCAGCCAGACGCGATACTTCTTCGTCCAGCGACGCTTGATTGTGGCCGGTGGTTCAATCTGGTGACGAAGCAGGAATTTCAAGATCCGCTGACGAGCCCGGTGGGCATCTTCCTTGGCAGCTTCACGGGCGCGAACCAATTCCCGTAGAGCCTCATCTTCCCGTTCGGGGACGTAAACGGGAGTGAGCTCTCCTGCACGATACAAACGCGCGAGTTGCTCGGCATCCCGTCGATCTGTTTTCACTT
>NZ_JAWDJI010000200.1:0-29237 GCF_032465655.1 Paenibacillus sp. 3LSP
AGCTGAAGCAGGCGGCCGCCCGCAGCGCGCAGCATCGTGAGGCCCTCGCGGCCAAGCAGCGCGAGTGGGCCGAGCTGTACCCGGGCCTCTCGCCGGAGGAAGCCGCCCGGCAAATGGAGGCGTATGCCGCCAAGGATCGGCTGGCCGAAGATTTGCGGGGGCGGCTGGCTGTCAGCGTGCCGTTTATCGAGGAGAAGACAGCCAAGCTGCAGGCATTAACCGGCGAAATAATCGAGCTGGACAAAACGCTCGTGCAATGGGAAGTACAGGAGCAGGGAAAACAGGAGCTGCTTCGGGAGAAACAGGAGAGATTGCACGCCGTGGCCGGGGAACGACCGGTCGATGAGCTGCTTGCCGAAGCCCGGGAGAAGCTGGCAACCCTTCGTCAGCAGGCGGAACGCAGCCGGGCGATGCAGACCGAAACCGCGGCCCGCAGCCATGAGCTTGCCAAAGCGGAAGCGTTGGCGGCCCAAGCCGCTGCAGCGGCCCGGGACCAGGAAGCCGAGCTTCAGGTTCGCTGGGTTCAGGCGCTGGAGGCTTCGCCTTTTGAGGAGGAAGCTTCCGTATTAAATAACCTGCTGGCCCCGGGCGAAGCAGAATTGCTCGTGGAGACAGTGCAGCAACACCGCAGCCGGGAGCAGGAGCTTGTGATCAGCCTAAGTGAGCTGGATGCCAAGCTGGCGGGGCAAACGGTCAGTGACGAGGAATGGCAGTACAGTGGAGCGGCCCTCGCTGCGGCAAAAGAGCAGGATGAAGCGGCACTGCAGCTCAAGGCCCGGGCCGAGCGGGACTGGGAGGACCTGCAGGTGCGGCATGTCCGCTGGCAGGAGCTGGAGCAGGTCCGCAGCCAGCTGGAGCATGAAGCCGGGTTGCTCGCTAAGCTGCAATCGGCGTTGCGCGGGAACGCGTTCGTTGAGTATGTCGCGGAGGAGCAGTTGATGAACGTCAGTCATGCCGCTTCCCAACGCTTACGGTTTCTGACGAAGCAGCGGTATGCGCTGGAGACCGACTCTGGCGGCGGCTTTGTCATCCGCGACGATGCAAGCGGCGGCGTGAAGCGCCCGGTGGCGACATTGTCCGGCGGGGAGACCTTCCTCGCCTCCTTGGCGCTGGCGCTGGCCTTGTCGGCACAGATTCAGCTTCGCGGCCAGTATCCGTTGCAATTCTTTTTCCTGGACGAAGGCTTTGGAACGCTGGATCCTGAGCTGCTGGATACGGTCATCACCTCACTGGAGCATCTGCATCATGACCATCTCTCGGTGGGGATCATCAGCCACGTTGCCGAGCTGCAGACCCGGTTGGCCCGCAAATTGGTGGTCATTCCGGCGGAGAGCGGCGGGGCAGGTTCCCAAATTAAGCTGGAACGGCTGTAGCTGCCTGAGTAAGGACACGAAACGGAGGAGCAGGATGAAGATACGGGTGCTGATCGCAGATGACAACTCGTTTATCCGTGAGGGAATGCGAATTATTTTAAACAGTTTTGACGAATTTGAGGTAGCGGAGACCGTAGAGGACGGACAACAGGCGGTCGACTACTGCCGCGCTAATCCGGTAGATGTAGCGCTGCTGGACGTGCGGATGCCCAATATGAACGGGGTGGAAGCAACCCGGCTGCTGACGGAGGAAGGACTGGCGAAGCCGCTGATCCTGACCACCTTTGACGATGATGAATACATCATGGACGCGATCCGCTTCGGTGCCAAAGGCTATTTGCTGAAAAACAACGACCCGGAACGTATCCGCGACGCGATCAAAAGCGTG
The DNA here is from genome assembly GCF_032465655.1 of Paenibacillus sp. 3LSP. Taxonomy (NCBI): domain Bacteria; kingdom Bacillati; phylum Bacillota; class Bacilli; order Caryophanales; family Paenibacillaceae; genus Paenibacillus; species Paenibacillus sp. 3LSP. Next base: position 1,762 of record NZ_JAWDJI010000200.1, read on the forward strand.
TATTACGGCCACAACGTCTTGCAGGACGTGGTGCTGGATAAGCTGAAGCAGACGCTTGCTTCTGGCGGGGCTTCGCAGGATACAGCTGTATCGCCTCCGCCGGAATCGGCGAGCGCGCAATCCAGTACGGCTGCTTCACCGGCGGCCCCTTCCGCTGCGATAACTCCGGAAGGTACCGGTCTGTCGCCAAGCGATCTGGCGCGGTTCACCGAACGGGAGCTGGAAGTCATGTCCCGCATTGCCAAGGGCTTGTCCAACAAGGAAATCGCCAAGGACATTTTTATTTCGGAGGGAACCGTAGCCAACTACATCACCTCGATTCTGAACAAAACCGGGCTGGAGCATCGAACGCAAATCGCCATTTATTACTTGACCGGGAGGGTCCGCTAACTTATGGAACGGTGGAGCATCGGCAATAAGTGGCTCGTGCTGGGCCTGGCCATTGCTTGGATTTATATCAGGGAAGCCTCCCCGTCCTCTTGGCTGATCTTGTTCGCTTTACTTTATTTGGCTCTGGACCTCACGGCGCTGCTGCTTCCCAAAATGGCGTATCGAAATGCGCTGTATGGAGCAATGCTGATCTACTGCGTCTGTTGCGCGGTATACTTCTCTCCGGAGTTCGCGCTGTTGTTGCCGCCAACCTCCTATGAAATGGTCAAGGGAAAGAGCCCGCTCGTCTTAGCTGCGGCGTTGCTTGCGATCCCGCTGCTCTTCCTGAAAGGGACGCTGGCAGTGGTTTATGCGTTTATCGTGATCATCAGTTGGTTTAATCGATATCTTTTTTATCGTCTGTTGCTGAGGTTAAACCGGCAGGAGGAGCAGCTGGACAAGCTGCGTTTGAAGCAGGATAAGCTAAGGAAGCAGTTGAATGACAATGAGGACTTCATTCGGGCTTCGGAATACACGTATAAGTTGGAAGAGCGAAATCGCCTCTCTCAGGAAATTCATGATGGCGTCGGCCACTCGATGACCGGGGCGCTGATCCAGATGGAGGCCGCCAAGCGTGTGCTGCACACTGACCCGGCCGGGGCGGAGAAGCTGCTGCAGAATGCGATTGGCATCGCTCAGGAATCGATTGAACGGATCCGACAAACGTTGAAGAACCTGAAGCCTCCGGTGGAGCAGTTAGGGATCCATCGGCTGAAGAGCGCTGTCGAAGCGTTTGGCAACCGTTCCGGCCTCCAGACCTTGGTCGTCCATAGCGGCGATCTGGAGAAAATTACGCCGCTGTATTGGAAAATCATTTATGACAACGTGACGGAGGCGCTGACCAATACAGCCAAGTACAGTGGAGCAACCTTCGTACAGGTTGAGGTGCGGGTTCTCGGGCAATGGATTCAAGCCGTTGTAACGGATAATGGACGTGGTCAAGACAAAATCGTTAAAGGCATGGGGCTGATCGGCATGGAAGAGCGCGCGGCCTCGGTGAACGGCACGGTCATTGCGGACGGCACGCAAGGGTTTAAGGTGACTACTTTAATCCCCTACGCACCTCCCAAACCATGAAGAACCTCATTGACAGGGGTCCGTCCCCAAGACAATATGAATTTTCTCATGCACAAAGGATGAACTTATGCACTGACATAAGGGCATCCTTTTTTTCTACAATAGGGTCAAGAACGAAGCAGAATGGAGAGGTTGCAATGAACGTTTTAGAGATTCGCGGACTCACGAAAAAATTCGGCGACTTTATCGCAGTTGATAATATGTCCTTATCCGTGCGGGAAGGGGAAATCTTTGGGTTTCTAGGATCCAACGGCGCCGGCAAGAGCACTACGATTAATCTGGTTGCATCGCTGCTGCGACCAACGAGTGGGGAGATTCGCATTTTGGAGAAAGACATTAGCAAGCACAACCGTTTCGCCAAAATGAACCTAGGGATTGTTCCGCAGGATTTGGCGATTTACCAAGATATGACCGCTTACGAAAATGTGAAGTTCTTCGCCGGGTTGTACGGCTTGCGGGGAACGGAACTGAAGGAACGGGTAGAGGAAGCGCTGCGTTTTGTCGGTCTGGAGGATAAGGCGAAGAGCTTTCCAAAGAACTTTTCCGGCGGGATGAAACGGCGGCTGAACATCGCTTGTGCCATCGCGCATCGGCCAAAGCTGATCATCATGGATGAACCTACGGTCGGCATTGATCCGCAGTCGCGTAACTATATTCTCACCTCCGTCCGGAAGCTGAATCAAATGGGCTGCACGATCATTTATACGAGCCATTACATGGAGGAAGTAGAAGAAATCTGCTCCCGGATCGCCATTATCGATCATGGCAAAATTATCGCGGACGGCACGAAAGAGCAGTTGATCGCCACGATCACCGACATGAAGGAAGTGCGCATTGAACTGAAACAGGATGGCGAGGCGTTCTTGGGGCTGATCCGACGCTTGCCAGGGGTAAGGACGGTAACGGCGCATGAATCCGAAATTCGCATACACAGCGACCTGTCGGTGGATAACTTGAGCGGCATCCTGAAGCAGCTGATCGACGGCGGGGCGGTCATTCGTTCCGTCGAGGAGCAGGAGCCAAATCTGGAAACGGTGTTCTTGACGCTGACTGGACGCAACTTGCGTGACTAGGGCTGCGATCGTAAACCGATCGCTTTGGGAGGAGATTTGAGAAATGAATACGATATCGATTGCACTTAAGGAGCTCAAGCAGGAGGTCCGCAACCGTTGGACGTTGGTGTTTATGCTCGCTTTTCCGATTGTGCTGATCTTAATTCTAGGCACTGCCCTGACAAATGCCTTTGAGAGTACGGCCCAGATTGGGGATATTCGGGTGTTGGTGAAGGACAACGGTGAGAATCCGGCTTTAACGCAAGCCTTCAAGGCGTTTACCCAAGAGACGGCCGGTATGGGATTAACGTTCGAGCAATTGGCTCCGGGCGCAGACGCTCGGAAAGAGGTTGAAGCCGACCATTACGATGAGTACGTAGAACTGAGTGATCAAGGTGTGTTGCTCTATTTAAGCGGCCGGGATCCGATTCAAGGCAACGTCGTGCAAGGAATGCTGACAGCCTTTGCCCAGCAATACAACGCGATCATGGCCATTGAGAAGAACGCTCCCGGCCAGGCGGAAGGGGCGCTGGCAGCAGGTGCGGCGAATCAGCGGGAATATATCAAAGAGACTTCAATTGCAGCTGACCGTCAGCCGGGCTCCATCGATTATTACGCGATGGCGATGACCTCGATGATCGCTTTGTGGAGCTCGCTATCTGCCAGCCGGCTGATTACCGGGGAGATTCGCCAAGGGACCAGCATGCGGCTAGCAGCCTCTCCGGTTGCCAAGGGTGAGATTTTCGCCGGTAAAGTACTTGGCAACATGGTGACGAACCTGTTGTGCGTCATCCTCCTGATTCTCTTTAGTAAATTTGCCTTTAATGCTTATTGGGGAGAGCATCCGGGCGCGGTGATGGCAGTGCTAAGCTCGGAAGTAATCATGGCCGTTAGTCTGGGTCTCGCAGTAAGCTATGTGCTGAAAGAGGCGGCGACGCAAGGCGTGATCTTGATTTTTACTCAAGTCGCGGCATTCTTAGGAGGAGCGTACTTTCCGATGGGGGAACTTGGTCCGCTGGCGGCGGCAGCCAACTTGTCACCGGTTCGATGGGCGAACGTAGCGATTACGCAAATTATTTATAACAATCAAGTTTCGGCGATGTGGCCGGTCGTAGCTTTAAATTTAAGTTTAGGTATCGTGCTGTTGGCAGCGGCAGCCTGGATGATGCGGCGCAAGGAGGGCCTGTAACATGATTAAGGATATTTGGTGGTTGACGTCCCAAACGCTGCGGAAGACATTCCGCAAACGCAGTAATCTTATTTTATATGTAGCCTTGCCGCTGGCCGGAATCTTATTATCGTTGATGATTTATGGCAACGGGGGAGATGCCGGACTGCGAGTTGGCGTAGTGAATCAAGATGGGGATAAACCAATTGCAACGGATACGATTCGGTTTCTGGAAGGACTGGATCAAATTCGGTTGACGGAAGTGACGGAGGCGGAGCTTCGCGAGCAACTGGCCGCCGGTCAGCTGGACAGCGGTTTGGTGCTGGGTGCCGGTTATTCCGATAGCATCCTTGCCGGGGAGCCTGACCATATCGGAATTCAATCGGTCAAAGGCACAACGGTCACTGCTTACATGAAAGCGATGCTCTACAATTACACTGGGAATTTGGCAGCCCTAAGCCGGGTGGCTCAGGGAGACGAGGCGAAATTCGCCCAGCTTTACGAAGATTATCAACAATCCGGGATTACGTTCACCGTTCATTCGGCTGACAGTTCTGTCGAGCAAAAGCAGGCGATGACGTATCAAACGATTGGCTTTCTCATAATGTTGATGATGATGTCGGCCGTGAATTTGTCGGAGTTGATTCTGAAAAGTCGGGAGGACCGCACTTTCTTCCGCATCATTTCTTCTCCAATCAACGCCAAGCATTTTGTCATTTCCATCTTAATAGTCAATCTTATTGTGATGGCGGTACAGATTGTGGTCACCCTGTTCTTCCTGGAAGTTGTATTCCACATCGATACCGGGGTGCCGTTTGGACGGATGGCGCTGCTTCTGATGCTGTTTGCGCTCGTATCGATCGGCCTGTCGCTCGTCATCGTCGTGTTCTCCAAGAACAGCGGCATCTCCAGCGCGCTGCAAAATATCATCGTGACGCCAACCTGCTTGCTGGCAGGCTGCTTCTTCCCGAGCGAGATCATGCCGGAAGCAGTGCGGAGAATCTCTGAGTTCATGCCCCAGCACTGGGTGCTTCAGTCGATTGAAAACCTGCAGCAAGGCGAAAGCTTAGCTCAGATCGGGTTTAACCTATCCGTTCTGGCCGCGTTCGCTCTAGTTTTCTTCCTGCTGGCAGCTTACAAGATCGCACGGAACAACGACACGCGTAATTTCGTTTAAAATATTTGATTTCCAGTGATGCACATCACAGTAACAGTATCAACCTGCTGTTATACTACAGTTAGCCGACATCCTATTTACAAGCACCCCGCCGGACGTATTGGTTACAGAAAGAGTCGACAGCTGTTTCCGTCCAATACGTCCGTGCGTCAAGCCAACTCATTCTGTGAGGCGGCAGGGTGCTTCTTTTTTTTGCCTGTTTTCGGTAAAATGAAAGCTATCACAGATTCTGTTTAGGAGGCTTTCTGATGGACAACTGTTTGTTTTGTAAAATCGTTGAAGGATCGATCCCATCGAACAAGGTGTACGAGGATGATCGCGTTCTCGTTTTTCACGATATCCAACCCGCTGCGCCGGTACATGTGCTGGTCATTCCGAAGAAGCATATCGCTTCCATGAATGACGTGGCTTCTGAAGATTTTGGTCTGATCGGTGAGATGCATCGCGTTGCACAGGAAGTCGCGAAGAAGCTAGGCGTGGCAGAGAGCGGATACCGGCTGATCAATAACTGCGGATCCGACAGCGGACAAGCGGTCGCACATTTGCATTATCATCTGATTGGAGGCGCCAAGCTGGGCGCATTGGTACAATCCTCTAGCTCCCACGCGCTATAAAACTCCTTTTAGAATTTGGAAGAGAAAAAAGCCGGTGCTCAGGTTGACACCCTATTTCTCTTTCCCCTATAATGAAGTTTGATGAACCGTGTTATGCTCTTGGACGGTCTGGTCGGAGGGAGGGAAAACTGGTGTCTGAAACTAAAGTTCGCAAAAACGAGACAATTGATGCTGCACTTCGTCGCTTTAAACGTTCCATCGCGAAAGATGGAGTATTGGCTGAGGTGAAGAAACGTAAGCATTATGAAAAGCCAAGCGTAAAGCGCAAGAAAAAGTCCGAGGCTGCTCGTAAGAGAAAGTTTTAGGAGGATTTAATCAACGATGAATCTTAGCGAGCGATTGAACGAAGATATGAAGCAAGCGATGAAGAGTCAAGACAAGTTCAAGCTCTCCACCATTCGAATGGTTCGTGCTACGATCAAGAATCTTGAGATAGATTTGAAAAGAACTTTGAACGATAATGAAGTGCTTGATATCCTAAGTCGTGAAATCAAACAGCGCAAAGATGCCCTCCAAGAATTTGAGAAAGCGGGTCGTGACGATCTTGCCGAGCAAGTGAAAGCGGAAGCGGAGATCCTTGCTGAGTACCTTCCCGAACAGCTAAGCGAAGAAGAAATTAAAGTCATTGTACAGCAGACCATCCAGGAAACCGGTGCTTCTTCGAAAGCCGATCTCGGGAAAGTGATGAGTGCACTGATGCCCAAGGTAAAAGGCCGGGCAGACGGTAAGCTCGTAAACCAGACGGTTCAACAGCTTTTGCCATAACTTCGAGAGACAAACACCTTTTACGATGTATTCGTAGAAGGTGTTTTTTCATTTTATATGCCCTATGCAAGCCAAGGTTGCCGTCCTATGCAGCCTTGGCTTTTGCTTTCCCTTTTCCCTTCTCATAAATCCAAGCCGGGCCGCATAATTTGTACAGTAGGGGAAGGAGGATTGCCTCATATGAGCCGGTTTGTCCGCAAAATTCGCAAATGGACGGTCGATGCGCTCGACCTGCCCAGTGATCTTGTATTCGATTTGCCGAGGCTCACCTTAATTGGAGGTCAGCAGCTGTATATAGAAAATCATCGGGGCGTGGTCCACTTCTCTCCCGAAGCGCTGCATCTGGCGCTGAGTGAAGGAACGCTGGAAGTTGAGGGAAGCGGCTTGGTTATTAAAGCTATCATGCCTGAAGAAGTGGTCGTGGAGGGCCGGATCTTTGGCATTAAATATCGTGGAACGGAGGAATGAAGCGTGAAATCACCGGCTTTAAACCAGCTGAGAGGCATCGTTACCGTCACGGTCCGCGGAGGATCGATCGAACAGCTTGTGAATGAGTTATCTCACCAGGGCATCGACATTTGGGATGTCCAGCCCTTGCCTGGGGGGCAAATGAACATGAAGATCGCGCTGCCCGATTTCTTCCGGCTGCGGCCGCTCTTGAAACGGACAGGCTGCCGATTGTCGGTTCAGGGCCGCTCCGGGGTCCCGTTTGTGTTAGGCCGCGTGTGGAAGCGGAAGGGGTTTATCGCCGGATTCGCTTTATTTATTGCGGCGATTTTTTGCTTATCTTCGCTAGTCTGGGATGTCGAGGTGGTGGGCAACAAGGAGATTGCCTCCCAAGACATTCTCCAAGCGGCGCGACAGGAGGGGATTTATCCGTTTCAATGGATTTTTCGTTTGCCTGAGCAGGACAAGCTGTCTGCCGAGCTGAGCCGCAAGCTGCCGGGTACGTCCTGGGTTGGGGTAACTCGTACGGGGACCAAAATTACGATCCAAGTGGTGGAGGCAACGAAGCCTAAGGATCAGAAGCTGGTCAGCCCAAGCCATTTGGTCAGCAAGCATGACGCGGTGATCACCCATATTTATGCGGAGAGAGGTCAGCCGGAGGTCAGGAAAAACGACCGGGTGAAGAAAGGACAAGTGCTGGTGTCGGGATTCCAGGGCGGCAAGCCGATCATGCCCGTAGCGAAGATTCGCGGTATCGTCTGGCACGAGTATAATATCCAAGTGCCGCTGGTATATAAGCAGAAGGTTTATACAGGAGAGCGCAAGCAACGGGGGTATTTATATTTTGGCGATACTGCAATTCAGTTCACCGGTTATGGGAAAGTGAGCTATGCGCAATCCGAGACGATGACGGATCAGGATCCGCTGACATGGCGCGGTTGGAAGCTCCCGATTGGCTGGATGACCGAGAAGGTGATGGAAACGACGGAGCTTGAGCTGAAACGGACGGAAGAACAGGCGAAACAAGAGGGGATTGAGCGAGCAAAACGCGATATTCTGGCGAAATACGGCACAGATAGCGTCATTCTCGATCAAAAAATTTTGCATGAGAAGGCGGACAATGGTAAAGTTTATATAAAAGTGCATTTCGAAGTAGAACAGAACATTGCGGAAGAAGTGCCGATAGTACAAGATCAAGGAGAATGAGGCTATTTGTCGGAACAACTGGTGAACATCAAACTACCGCTTCACAGTGCGGCTGAAGGACTTTCTTTATTTGGCCCTCAGGATTCGTTCCTGAAGTTAATTGAACAGCATTTACCAGCAAGCATTGTTTTGCGAGAATCCGAAATTACCATCCGCGGGGAACAACGCGAAGCGGAGAAGGTAGAGCAGTTGTTTGAGGTATTACTGGAACTGATTCGGAACGGGTATATCTTGACCGAAAGGGACGTTTTATATGCCGTCGATTTGGCCAAGGATTTCCGCGCGGATCAGCTGCTTGATTTATATAAAGGTGAAATTGCGATCACGTATCGCGGCAAGCCCATTCGGGTGAAGACGATCGGGCAGAAGCACTACGTTACGACGATTAAGAAACGGGACGTTGTGTTTGGTGTCGGCCCAGCTGGGACAGGCAAAACATATTTGGCCGTTGTTCTTGCGATTAGCGCGCTGAAGGAAGGCTCGGTGAAACGGATTATTTTGACCCGGCCGGCGGTGGAAGCAGGGGAGAGCCTGGGATTCTTGCCGGGGGACTTGCAGGAGAAGGTGGATCCTTATCTGCGTCCGCTGTATGATGCATTGTACGATGTCATGGGACCGGAGCAGACCGCTAAGGCGTTGGAGCGCGGCTTAATCGAGATCGCGCCGCTTGCCTATATGCGGGGCCGGACGCTGGATGATTCCTTTATTATTTTGGACGAAGCTCAAAATACGACACCGGAGCAAATGAAGATGTTCCTGACGCGGCTGGGCTTTGGTTCCAAAATGGTCATTACCGGGGACGTGACGCAAATCGACCTTCCCAAAGGGAAGAAATCCGGTTTGGTCGAAGCGAAGGCAATTTTGAGCGGGATCGAAGAGATCGGGTTCGTCCAATTTGCCGAGTCCGACGTCGTTCGTCATTCGCTGGTCCAGAAGATCATTATGGCGTACGACCGCGCTGCCGAAAACTTAGGGTAAGCTTCTGGGATGTTGTTAGGGTTTACCATGTTCAGGAGGGCTGTCTAATATGACTAATGACGATCAGCAAAAGAAAAGCGCGTTACAATCCAGGTTTGCAGGATGGAAGTATAGCACCAGCGTGCGTTATGTTCTGTTCGCGCTGCTTGTCGTTATGTTCTACGTCAGCTTGGCGCCCAAACTGTTGCCCGAAACGTATGACATTGCGGTAGGTTTGCCAAGCGAGAAGGAAATCTTGGCGCCGATGGACATTCCGGATACGAAGGCGACGCTGAAAGCGCAAGAAGAGGCGGCTGAGAAGGTAGGACAGGTCTATACCATTCTGCCGCTCCGCAATGAAACGCTTGTCGCGCAAATGCTTGACCGGATCTTTCGGTTGAACCAGGACGACCAGGTTTCAGAGGAAGATAAGATCAAGATCTACCGCGAGGAACTGCCGCAGCGGGTGAAGGATCATGTGCAGAATTTCATCATGAACAATCGGAATTCCAGCGTTTATTCGGCGACCTTATTTGAGGAAGTAACTCAGCGCATTGATGAACAGCAATATCACATCTCGGAAGAGACGTTTATCAAAATTCCTCGCTTAACCTCAGAGGATATCAACGCGATGAAGCCGGTTGCTGCGGATATTGTAGCCCGGCTGACGGCGGATCCAATCGTTGAAGCGCAGACCGCACGGGCAAAAGTTGCGGAAATGGTCAGCACCAGCTCCTTAAGCAAACGGACGGCACGCGAGGTCGTACAGGAGCTTGCTCGTCTGTCTATCACCGCAAATAAGTTCTATGATGAAGAGGCAACGAAGGCGGCGAAGGTGGAAGCGCGCGAGAATACGCCTACGGTATATATCAAGCAAGGGGACGTGCTCGTACATAAGGGCGAAAGAATTACCCAGGAAATGTACACGCTGCTGGAGAAGAACGGCCTTCTGAAAGATGAGGTTGATTATTCGCCGCAATTAGGGCTTCTTTTGTTGTCATTGCTGATGGCGACCGGGCTGATTATGTTTATTCGTCAATCGGAAGGCGCCAGCCGGTTCAAATACAACAACGCGCAGTTCGTTATGCTGCTGCTTATTATTTTTATCACGATTGCTTCGATGCATGTTATCAACATTCTGCAGAGCGAACAGCAGGCTTTTGTCGGGTATTTAGCCCCGATTGCTACTGGCGCGATGCTGATTACGCTGCTATTGGATTTGCCGCTTGCGTATCTCTGCTCGTTTTTGTTTAGCGTCCTGGCTAGCATCATTTTGAATCAGCGGCAAAGCGAAATTTTTGATTTCCAATTTGGGTTCTTCGCATTGGTGACTTCGTTTGCAGCGATTTTCGCGATTCACCGAGCCAGCCAACGCTCCACCCTGCTCAAGGCGGGGATTATGATCTGCTTGTTTGGCGCGCTGTCGATCTTTGCCCTGCAGCTAATTGATAATCAGGACTGGACGCAAACCAGCACGTTATATGCGCTTGGATTTTCTGTGGCGGGGGGATTGTTGACTACGATTTTGGTCATCGGCTTGATGCCGTTCTTCGAGGTCACCTTCGGCATCCTCTCAGCGCTTAAGCTGGTGGAGTTGTCGAACCCCAACCACCCGCTCTTGCGCAAGCTGTTGACGGAGACGCCGGGGACGTACCATCACAGCGTGATGGTCGGCAACCTGTCGGAAGCGGCCGCCGAAGCGATTGGTGCCAACGGACTGCTGTGCCGTGTCGGCTCGTATTATCACGATATCGGGAAGACGAAGCGGCCGAGCTATTTTATCGAAAACCAGAACAACATGGAAAATCCGCACGACTTTATCGATCCGAAGTTAAGCAAATCGATTATTATCGCCCATGCCCGAGATGGGGTGGAGATGCAAAAGGAATATAAGCTGCCGAAGCCGATTCGGGATATTGCCGAGCAGCATCATGGAACGACGTTTTTGCATTATTTCTACCACAAGGCGCTGCGATTAGCGGAGGAGCAAGGCGTCGAGCCGGACTTCACGGAAGATGATTTCCGATATCCGGGGCCGAAGGCTCAATCGAAGGAAGCGGCTGTGGTTGGGATTGCCGACAGTGTTGAGGCAGCGGTACGCTCTCTGCGCAAACCAACAGTAGAGCAAGTGGAGTCCATGATCGAGAAAATTATTAAGAGCCGCTTGGACGATCACCAGTTTAACGAATGTGATCTGACGATGCGGGAGCTCGATATCATCGCCCAAACGTTAAAGGAAACGGTCATGGGCATCTTCCATTCGCGGATTGAGTATCCGGAGGAAGTGAAGAAGAGTAAAGAGAACGAGGAGAAAGACAGGGGGCAAAACGTCAATGGGCCTACAGCTGGCTTGGAGCAATGAGCAAGATAAAATGGAGATCCGTCAGGAGTTGATCGATCTCTTAGAGCGGGTGCTGCAGATCGCAGGACAAGCGGAGGGCATCACGGAAGGCGAAGTGGCACTTACATTCGTGGACGATGAGGCGATCCACGAATTAAACCGCGATTATCGCGGCATCGACCGGCCGACCGATGTGTTGTCGTTTGCGATGAACGAATCGCTGGAGGAAGAGCCGGAAATCGTCTATGAATTGGAAGAAGACGAAGAACTGGACGATATGACCGAAATGCTTGGAGATATCATCATCTCCGTGGAACGAGCCAAAGCGCAAAGCGAGGAGTACGGTCATTCGCTGGAGCGGGAAATCGGATTTCTGTTTGTGCACGGGTTCCTGCATCTGTTGGGTTATGACCATCAAGATAAGGTCAGCGAAGCGGAAATGATGGGTAAACAGGAAGCGGCGCTCGCCGAGGTAGGGCTTGTTCGCTAATGAAGCCGTCGCATCGCTGGAGTTCATCCTTTCGCTATGCGTGGGAGGGAATCGCTACCTCGTTTCGGACTCAACGTCATGTGCGATTCCATTGCGTCGCGGCGGTCATTGTGATTGCCGCGGCGATTGCGTTATCCCTCCCCGCGAGAGACGTAGCCTTATTACTGCTCGTCATCGCCTTAGTTATTTCTCTTGAGCTCGTTAATACGGCGATTGAAGCCGTTGTAGATCTCGCAGCCCCTGAGTGGCATCGACTTGGCAAGATCGCTAAGGATGCCGCGGCCGGGGCTGTACTGGTCGCTGCGGTTGTCGCCGTAGTCATCGGGATCTTGATTTTTTACCAGCCATTGATGCGTTGGTTGGGGCTGCTGTAAGGTCAGTGCTCCTGATAACGGCGGGATGGACTGTGGATTTCCCTGTAACTTATTTTTGCTATGGTTGAAGGAGATGATAGGGTTATGGATTACGGTCAACTGATGAAAGAAGCGATCGAAGCCCGCAAAGCAGCATATATTCCATATTCGGGATTTGGCGTTGGGGCAGCTCTGCTGGATAGCAAAGGACAGGTTCATCACGGCTGCAATATTGAGAATGCGGCTTATTCCCCGGGAAACTGCGCGGAGCGTACCGCGATGTTCCGGGCGATTGCCGACGGGCATCAACCCGGAACGTTTCAAGCCATCGCCGTGGTTGCCGACACTGAAGAACCGGTTGCGCCTTGCGGGGTATGCCGCCAAGTGCTGTTTGAGCTATGCGGGCCGGACATGCCTGTCATCCTGGGTAATCTGAAGGGCGACATCCGTCAGACCACGGTACGGGAGTTGCTGCCCTACGCCTTCGGTCCTTCCCATCTGGAGGAACAGTAGTAAGCGGCGGGAGTATCTCTAACGGAACGGAGAGACGTTATTTAGCTGTATAGAGGCGTTTTGGATTTCTAACGGAACGAGGAGACGTTATTACGGACCTTTCGCGGGAATTGGTTGTTGTGAGCGCCGAATAAGAGCTCTGAGTTCCGTTAGCGCGGGAAATTGCCGAGAAATAGGCAAATAAGGTCTCTACGTTCCGTTACGCACGGACGGGTGGAACCAACTGTCGAACCCCAAAATGAACCACTACAGAAACCCGCACAGAATCCAGTACAGATTCTACAGATTCTCACGCAACATGACTTCACAGAACCAACACGGACCGATTCCGACGGAAGAACGGATTAGGTCACATGAAAGGAACTCACGATATGGCAAAAGCAAAATTCAAATCCGGTTTTGTGGCGATTGTGGGACGCCCGAATGTGGGGAAATCCACGCTGATGAATCAGATCATCGGGCAGAAGATCGCCATTATGTCCGATAAACCGCAAACGACGCGGAATAAAATCCATGGCGTCTATACTTCGGAAGAGATGCAGATCGTCTTTCTGGATACGCCAGGGATTCACAAACGGCAATCGAAGCTTGGCGACTACATGAATACGACGGCGCTCAACACCCTTGGCGAAGTCGAAGCCGTATTGTTCCTCGTGGATGCGGCGGAAGGATTGGGCGGTGGAGACCGCTATATCATCGAACGGCTGAAGGATGTACGGACACCGGTCATTCTGGTGCTGAACAAAATCGACCGCGTAGAGCCAGAACAATTGCTGCCGTTGATTGAAGAGTATAGTCAGCTTTATCCATTTAGCGAAATCGTACCGATTTCCGCCATGCTGGGGAACAACGTGAACCGGCTGCTGGAGCTGATCGGCAAATACCTGCCGGAAGGACCGCAGTATTATCCGGAGGATCAGGTTACGGACCATCCGGAGCAGTTTGTCTGCGCTGAGCTGATCCGCGAGAAAATCTTGCATCTCACCCGCGAGGAAGTGCCGCACTCCATCGCTGTCACGATTGAAGATATGCGCGTACAGGAGAACGGTGTCGTGTACATTTCCGCGGTCATTTTTGTAGAGCGCGATTCCCAGAAGGGGATCATTATCGGTAAGCAAGGGGCGCTGCTGAAGGAAGTAGGCAAGCTGGCCCGGCAAGATATCGAGAACTTGCTTGGATCGAAGATTTTTCTTGAGTTATGGGTGAAGGTGAAGAAAGACTGGCGAAACCAAGAACGGATCTTGAAGGACCTCGGGTTCCATAAGGACGCTTAAGCCGTAACGTCTAGTTCTAGCTTTATACTGGGAGTTATTGCAACGCATAGATCCCGTTCATGCGCACATCCTATCTTTGTAGATGCAGGCGTCATTTCCGAAGAAAGGGTGAATACGAATGCGAGATTTTTCGTGGAAGTATTTTGCGATGACTGGAGATGTCGATGCTTACTTGCTTTACAAAGAAGCCAGCAGCGCGTATGAGGAGGAGGCTGCCGAAGAGCTGATTCTAGAGGAAGAAGCCGAGTAGTACGGATTTGGCGGGAGAGGCGAGTTTGGGGGAAACGAAATGCTCTACAGGGTGGAAGGAATTGTCATCCGCAGTATGGACTATGGGGAAGGCAATAAAATTATTACATTATGTACCGAAACGAGCGGCAAAATCGGGGTACTGGTGCGCGGCGCCAAAAAGGTGAAGAGCCGCCACGGGGCCCTGACTCAGCCCTTTACACATGGAGAATACGTGTTCTTCCGCCAAAACGGCGGATTGGGCACCTTGAACCAGGGTGAGATGATTGAGTCTCACTTTTCTTTGCGTGAGGACATTTTTCTCGCGGCCTATGCTTCGTATGCCTGTGAGCTGTTGGACAAGACCCTGCAGGATGAAGAGGTGGGCAGCTTCTGGTTCACTCAGTTGAAGGCTTGCCTGGACGGGTTATCGTCGGGCAAGGACCCGCAGATCGTCATCCATCTCTTCGAAATGAAAATCTTGCAGGCCGCAGGCTATGGACCTTCATTTGAAAGCTGCGTCTCCTGCGGGCGGGTCGACGATTCACCGCATGTCAGCCCGCGTCTAGGCGGGAGACTTTGCCGATCCTGCCGCCATCAAGATCCGGCCGCGATGCAGGTCACACCGGGCGTGCTTAAATTGCTTATGTTATTTGAAAAAATGGACCTGCGCCGGCTCGGAAACGTCGAGGTGAAGGACGAGACGAAACGGGAGCTAAAGACTGTGATGCGTGCCTTCATGGATATGCAGCTTGGGCTGAAGTTGAAATCCCGTCATTTTCTCGATCAACTGGACAAGTATGAAATTTGACGAACGAGCTAAAATTAGTTAATATATAAAAGACTTTCTCCCTCAAAATGTAATGTGCAAGAGGGAGAATTGTGCGTTGAACGGGAAGAGTAGCAAGAAGAAGTCTATGACCCCCTTTTTCTGAGTCGATGTTGAGGATCAGGAGAGGGAACAAGCGACCGGGGAGGGTGGGAGCCCGGATAGACGGTCTTGTGAAGCGGCAGCCCGGGAGCACAAACAGATCGTGAAAAGCGGATTTGCAGCCTTGGTCTCCGACAGGAGGCGGCGGCAAATCAAGTAGGGTGGAACCGCGGGACTTACAGCTCTCGTCCCTACGTCTGACAGCAGGCGTAGAGGCGGGGGCTTTTTATTTTCCCTTCTAGCCCATGCTTGCTGAACAAACCTGAAGGTTAGGAGATGAGGTTCGCCATGAGTATCAACTTTCAACAAATGATCTTGACGCTCCAGCAGTTCTGGGCAGAACAGAATTGCATCGTCGTGCAGCCGTATGACGTGGAGAAAGGGGCCGGTACGCTGAACCCAATGACGTTCCTGCGTTCGATTGGCCCGGAGCCGTGGAATGTGGCTTACGTGGAGCCTTCCCGTCGTCCAGCGGACGGCCGTTACGGGGAGAACCCAAATCGGTTGTACCAGCACCATCAGTTCCAAGTGATCATGAAGCCGTCGCCGGACAATATCCAGGAGATTTACCTGGAAAGCTTGAAGCGGCTCGGCATCAACCCGCTGGAGCATGACATCCGGTTTGTCGAAGACAACTGGGAGCATCCGGGCTTAGGCGCATGGGGTCTTGGCTGGGAAGTTTGGCTGGACGGTATGGAAGTTACGCAGTTTACTTACTTCCAGCAAGTCGGCGGGATCGAAACGAACCCGGTCGCCGTAGAAATCACTTATGGGATGGAGCGCCTGGCCTCCTACATTCAAGACAAGGAGAACGTGTTCGAGCTCGAATGGGTGGACGGCACGACGTACGGTGATGTTTTCCATCAGGCGGAATATGAGCATTCTAAATACACGTTTGAAATCTCCGATGTGAAAATGCTGTTTACGCTGTTTAACATGTACGAGCAAGAAGCGAACAAAGCAATGGAGCAGCATTTGGTGTACCCGGCTTACGATTATGTGTTGAAATGTTCGCATACGTTTAACCTGCTGGATGCCCGTGGGGCGATCAGTGTCACCGAACGGACAGGATATATTACGCGGGTGCGGAATTTGGCCCGTCAAGTTGCAGCAACTTATTTAGAGGAACGTGAGAAGCTTGGATTCCCGATGCTTCAGAAAGGGGGTGCTGCACGTGGCTAAGAATCTGTTGTTTGAAATTGGACTGGAAGAAATGCCGGCCCGGTTCATCCGCGCCGCGATGGAGCAATTAAAGGAGCGGACGGAGAAATGGCTGGAGGAATCGGTCATTCAACACGGAGCCGTTGAGGCTTATGCAACCCCTCGCCGACTGGCTGTCCTCGTCAAAGATGTGGCAGAAAAGCAAGAGGACGTGCATGAGGAAGTAAAAGGGCCTTCGCGTAAAATCGCCCTGGATGAAAACGGACAGTGGAGTAAAGCAGCACTTGGCTTTGCCCGCAGCCAGGGAGCCAGCCCGGAGCAATTTACGTTCCGTGAGGTTGGCGGTACGGAGTATGTTTATGTCAGCAAAAGCAAAATTGGTGTAGAGACATCGAGTCTTCTTGCTGACGGATTGCTGGGCATTTTGCAGGCGATGAATTTTCCGAAGAACATGCGTTGGGGCAATTACGACTTTAAGTTCGTGCGCCCGATTCGCTGGCTGGTGGCGTTGTTCGGCAAAGACGTCATCGAGCTTGAAATCGCTGGAGTGAAATCCGGTAACGTGACGCGGGGACACCGGTTCCTTGGAACGGAAACCGTTATCGAAGAACCTTCAGCTTATGTGGAAACGCTGCGCAGCCAGCACGTGATCGCAGACGTTAATGAACGTCAAGCTTTGATCCAGAACCAAATCGACGCCTTGGCTAAAGAAAAAGGCTGGCACATCGCCGTGAAGGAAGATTTGCTGGAGGAAGTCCTGTTCTTGGTCGAGACGCCAACGGTGCTGTACGGTACGTTCGAAGAATCGTTCCTGAACATTCCGCAGGAAGTGCTCATTACCTCGATGCGCGAACATCAGCGCTACTTCCCGGTACTGAATGCGCAAGGCAACCTGCTTCCTTACTTCGTCACCGTGCGTAACGGGAACAACACGTCGCTGGACGTGATTGCCCGCGGGAACGAGAAGGTGCTTCGTGCTCGGTTGTCCGACGCGAAATTCTTCTATGAGGAAGATCAAAAGTTGGCGATTAAAGACGCGCTGTCCAAGCTGGAAAGTATCGTGTTCCATGATGAGCTTGGTACGATCGGGGACAAAGTGCGCCGCATCCGTCGCAATTCCGAGAAGTTGTCGGCGATGCTGGGGACGGATACCGGAACAGCCGAAGCTGCTGCGCGTACAGCGGAAATTTGTAAGTTTGACCTCGTAACTCAGATGGTTTACGAGTTCCCTGAATTGCAAGGAGTTATGGGTGAAGATTATGCCCGTAAAGCCGGCGAACCCGAAGCGGTGGCCAGAGGGATCTTTGAGCATTATCAGCCGCGGTTTGCCGATGATGCCGTTCCTGCTTCAACCGTTGGCTCGATTGTCAGCATCGCGGATAAGATTGACACGATTGTTGGCTGTTTCTCCATTGGGATCATTCCAACCGGCTCCCAGGATCCGTACGGCCTGCGCCGTCAGGCTGCCGGCATCGTGCAAATCATCGTGGATCATAAGCTGTCCGTTTCACTTACGGAGATTTTCAAGCTGGCGCTGGAGACGCATCAACAATTCCGCGGGCTGAAACGCAGCGAAGATGAAATCATGAAGGATCTGCTGGATTTCTTTGGCTTGCGAGTCAGAAAGACGCTTTCGGACGAAAACCTCCGCTATGACGTTGTCGACGCCGTTCTGTCGGCGGGCTATGATGATGTTGTCTCGACGGTAGCACGCGGCAAGGCGCTGATGGAAGCGGTAGATGCGAAGGACGAGTTCAAAGCAACCGTTGAATCGTTTGGACGGGTCAGCAATCTGGCGGCCAAAGCCACCGGTGAGAAGGTTCGCTCCGATCTGCTCTCTGAACCTGCAGAACAAGCGCTGTACGAGGCATGGCGTTCGGTCTCGGATAAATACCGGGAGACGCTGGCTGCCCGCGACGCGGTTGGTGCGCTGGAACTGATCAGCGGATTAAAAGATGCGATTACCGTGTTCTTTGATGCCGTCATGGTTATGGCGGAGGATGATGCGATCCGGACGAACCGGTTGGCCTTGCTGGCGGCGATTGATGATGATCTCAAAGCTTTTGCCGATTTCGGCAAACTGGTTTGGGCATAATAGAAGGCAATGAAGCAAAAGTATGGCTGACGGCTAGCGATGGGCTTGCCGTCAGCCATCCATCGCTATTTAGCAAAAAACGAGAGTTTCACCTGAGTCTTGTTTAGATTCAGGTATTTCGAGGTTATATTGTATTACATGGAGGCGTGGTGGATGCGGATCGTCGTCGATGGGGATTCCTGTCCGGTTAAGGCGAAAATTGCCGAAACGGCTGGCAGATTTGGTGTACCTGTGATTATGGTGGCCTCATATGATCATGTTCTGCAGCCGGAACCGGGCGTGACGGTTGTCCAGGTGGATCGCAGCGGACAAAGCGCGGATATGTACATTGCCGCCCATGTAGAGAAGGGCGATATCGTTGTGACCCAGGACTACGGGCTGGCGGCATTGATCATCGCAAGAGACTGCCATGGGATTTCGCCGCGCGGTGATATCTATCATCCGGGAAATATCGACTATTTGCTCGAACGCCGTCATCACCATGCGAAAGCTAGACGGGTAGGGCATCGCGCTAAGGGGCCCAAGCCTTTTACCATCGAGGATCGTGAGCGGTTTGCCGACGCTTTGTCAAAACTTTTGCTTCGTTTGCAGGAGAATGTATAGTTTTAGCGAATTACTATTTACGTGTCACCCGAGAGCAGCAAAATGTCGGTGTTTTTGACATTTTGAGCAATACTCACGCGTGAAAGATGAAGGTGATTTGGATGAGTACCGGGCGTGGCATTCCGGAGGAAGTCATCGAGGCGGTTCTGCGTCAGCACGATATCGTCGATACGGTCAGCAAGCACGTTCATCTAACGAAGCAGGGGAAGTACTTGAAGGGGTTATGTCCGTTCCATTCGGAGAAGACCCCATCGTTTACAGTCACACCCGAACGCCAAATTTTCCATTGCTATGGCTGCGGCAAAGGCGGAAATGCCATCAAATTCAGGATGGAAATCGAAGGATTAACCTTTCCCGAAGCTGTCAGAATCATGGCGGACGAGGCGCATATCCCTTACGAGGATAAAGGCAGAAGTTACGCCGATACTCCGCGTAACCGGGAGTTGGAAGAGCTGCTGCAGGCCCATGAGTGGTCCTCCAAGCTTTATCATTATTTGCTCAAGAACACCGAATACGGGAAGCCGGCGATGGAATATTTGAAATCCCGCGGCTTTACCGACAAGGCCATCGATACATTCCAGATTGGTTACGCACCCGCCAGATGGGATACGCTCGTCCAGTTTTTGGACAAGAGATCATTTAATTTGGAAACGATGGAGAAGGGCGGATTGCTGTCAGCGAAGCAGGACGGTACCGGTTATGTGGACCGCTTCCGCGATCGGGTCATCTTCCCATTACACAACCGAAACGGCAAAGTCATTGCGTTTGCGGGCAGAGTGCTCGGCGACGGGCAACCGAAATACTTAAATTCGCCGGAAAGCAAGCTGTTTACAAAGAGCCGAGTTCTTTACAATTTGCATCAAGCCAAGAACGAGATCCGCAAGACAGGCCAAATCGTCCTGTTTGAGGGTTACGGCGATGTCATCAGCGCATGGGAAGCCGGAGTTCACAACGGTGTTGCTACCATGGGGACCGCTTTGACGGAACACCATGCGGCGATCATGCGGAGCCTTGCCGATGAGGTGTTGGTCTGCTATGACGGAGACTCCGCCGGTCAGGCTGCAGCCTTAAAGAGCATTCCGATCCTTGAAGGTGCAGGTTTTTCCCAAGTGAAAATTGCAATGCTCAGCGAAGGGTTGGACCCTGATGAATTTATCCAAAAGTACGGAGCCGAGCGGTTCCGTCATCAAGTTTTGGAAGGTGCGGTATCTTCCGTTAAATTTAGGCTTATATATCTGAGAAAAAACCATATACTGCTAGAAGAAGACGGAAAGATCGCTTATATCAAAGAGGCGATGCCGATTATTGCGGCGCTCTCCTCCCCAAGCGAACGCGAAATTTATTTGAAGGAGCTCTCCGCCGAATTGCAGGTGTCCTTCGACAGCTTGAAGCAAGAGTGCAACGAGCTGAGAACAGCTATGCAAAAAAAGGCAAATGCCGGGGATAATAAGCCCGAAAGGTGGAATAATGGTAGGCATAAAAAAGGGCAGGCATCCATGCCGACGTTGCTGCCCGCTTTTCATGTGGCGGAACGGAGACTGCTTTCATTCATGCTTCAGGACGAAGAGGTGTCCCGCTATGTAGGCGAACGCCTTGGGACGAACTTTAACATCGAAGATCATGTGGCGATTGCCGCTTATCTATACGCCTATTATGCGCAAGGGAAACCCCCGGATGCCAGTCGGTTCATTTCCTCGCTTCAGGATGAACGGCTTGAGCAGACGGTCATCTCGATCGCGATGATGGATACACCGGCTGAATGGACCACACAGGAGTTGGACGATTGTATCCGTGAAATTCAAAAGGTGCCGCTGCTGGAGCAGATCAAACGCAAGAAAGAGGAAATGGTATCGGCCGAACGGGCCGGTGACTATTTGCGTGCGGCGCAAATTGCAAGTGAGATTATTGCCCTAGAGAGACAGTAAGACGAACGGACTTTCGATGATGTTTCTAGGGAGGAGGGAGCCAGAAATGACGAATGATCAACATACTGAACTAGAAACGGAACTTACCTTAGAGCAGGTAAGGGATCAATTGATCGAACAAGGGAAGAAAAGATCATCCTTAACTTATAAAGAAATTATGGAGAAGCTTTCGCCTTTCGATCAGGATCCCGAGCAAATGGACGAGTTTTTTGAACAATTGGCCGATCTCGGCATCGACATCACCGGTGACGGCGACGACGATCATCGCAGTCGCGGCGATGGAGACGACTCGCATGACGATGATTTTAATTACGACGACGACCTCTCGCTTCCTCCGGGAATCAAAATTAACGATCCAGTTCGGATGTATCTGAAGGAAATCGGACGCGTCCCGCTGTTGTCGGCGGACGACGAAATGGAACTGGCCAAACGGATCGAGAAGGGGGATGAAGAGGCGAAGCGGCGTTTGGCTGAAGCCAACCTGCGGTTGGTTGTCAGCATCGCCAAACGTTATGTTGGTCGCGGCATGCTGTTCTTGGATCTGATCCAAGAAGGAAATATGGGCTTGATTAAAGCCGTGGAGAAATTCGACCACAAGAAAGGCTTCAAATTTAGTACCTATGCCACCTGGTGGATTCGTCAGGCCATTACCCGTGCGATTGCCGACCAGGCCCGTACGATTCGGATTCCGGTTCATATGGTCGAAACGATTAACAAGCTGATTCGGGTATCCCGGCAGCTGCTGCAAGAGCTGGGACGCGAACCAGCACCGGAAGAAATCGCGGCGGAGATGGATCTTAGCGTGGAGAAGGTCCGGGAGATCATGAAGATCGCCCAAGAGCCGGTATCGCTGGAAACGCCGATTGGGGAAGAGGACGACTCCCATCTTGGCGACTTTATTGAAGATCAGGAAGCCTTGGCGCCAGCCGACGCAGCGGCTTACGAGCTGCTGAAAGAACAGCTGGAGGATGTACTGGACACGCTCACTGAACGCGAAGAGAACGTGCTTCGTTTACGGTTTGGACTGGACGACGGACGTACGAGAACCCTTGAGGAAGTGGGGAAAGTCTTCGGCGTCACGCGGGAGCGTATTCGGCAAATCGAAGCGAAGGCGCTCCGTAAGCTGCGCCATCCGAGCCGCAGCAAGCGGTTGAAGGACTTCCTCGAATAGGTGTTAACGCCTGCAATCTTGACCTTCTGCAGCCAAGCAGCAAGGTCATTTTTGTTAAGCGGCGCTTTATGGACCTTATACTGTCGTGAACGGCTCTGAGTCTGCGAAGCGTCGCCCCTTACTTTTGGAATAATTTCCTTCTTTTTCTTTATTGGTTTTTATTTTACCGTTTTTCCCTGGGCAATGCAAATCGTTGTGCGTTGCTAGATGATGCGATTTGAGATGCCTCGGCACTTGAAGATCGCTTGCTCTTTGGCAGATCTGCTATTATCTATGGGTTAAGAAAAAATGGGTGGTGTAGAGAATCGACATGAAATTGTCAGCTAGATTGCAGCTCATTGCCGACTGGCTTCCGGCGGGATGCCGGTTTGCCGATATCGGATCAGATCACGCGCTGCTGCCCGTGGCTGCCGTGCGCAGCGGACAGGCGGTCTTCGCCGTTGCTGGCGAAGTGAATGACGGCCCGTTGGAAGCGGCCCGCCGCCAGGTGGCTGAGGCCGGGGAGACGGCACGCATCTCAGTCCGCAAAGGAGACGGACTTGCTGTCATTACCCCCGGGGAGGTGGACGTGATTACCATCGCCGGCATGGGCGGGGCGCTGATCTCCTCCATTCTCGATGCGGGTCAAGCGAAGCTGGCCGGTGTCAAGCGACTCGTGCTCCAGCCGAATGTTGGCGGAGAATTTGTCCGCCGCTGGCTACTTGAGCACGATTGGTATTTGGCGGAAGAGGCGATCCTGGAGGAGGACGGCAAAATTTACGAAGTGCTGATGGCCGAAGCCACGCCGGATGCCGAAGCCCGAAATGCGGAGCTCTACCGGGAACGCCAGCTGGCAGGAGGCCGAGTCAGCTTAACTCGCGAGCTCCTGCTTATGATGGGGCCTCGATTAACGGCAGCCCCGAATGAAGTCTTTTTCAAGAAATGGGAATCAGAGCTTCGTAAGTTGGAGGGGATTCGCCGGTCGGTGGCTTCTTCGACGTTGGAGGCTTCCCGTCAGAAGGAAGCGGAGCTCACTCGATTATCGGAGCAGTTAAAGGAGGTGCTGGCATGTTTGCCAAAGGACAAACAGTAGTGCAATACATGGAGCAATTAGCTCCCAAGCATGTGGCGATGGAGGGGGACAAAATTGGCCTCCAATTAGGCAGTCTGCAGAAGGAAATTCGCAATGTGCTTGTGGCATTGGATGTAAATGAGGAGGTTGTGGACGAGGCAATTGCTTTGGAAGCGGATCTGATTGTTGCCCATCACGCCATCATTTATCGTCCGCTGGCTCATTTGCAGAGCGATACGCCGATGGGAAAGGTGTACGAGAAGCTGATCAAAAACGATATTGCGGTATATATCGCGCATACGAACCTCGATGTCACCGACGGCGGGATGAACGACTGGATGGCGGAAGTCTTGGGCATTGAAAGTGCCGATTCGCTTGAAGATGTGCATACGGACAACCTGTATAAGCTGGTCGTGTTTGTGCCGAAGGATCATCACGAGCCGGTGCTTCAGTCGATGTTGAATGCTGGAGCAGGTCATATCGGCAACTACAGCCACTGCAGCTTCAATATCGAAGGCTTTGGCACGTTTAAACCCGGAGAGGGGACCGACCCATACATCGGCAGCCAAGGCAAACTGGAGCGGGTCGAAGAGGTACGCATTGAAACCGTTGTGCCGCACAGCCTGCGCAGCAAGGTCATTCAAGCGATGCTGAAGCAGCATCCGTATGAAGAGGTAGCCTATGATCTATACCCGATGGATCTGAAGGGGCGCACTTTTGGACTCGGGCGGGTCGGGAAGCTCACAGAGCCGGTTACGCTTCGCGACTTCGTGCAGCGCGTCAAGGAACGGCTGGACGTGCCGATGGTTCGTGTTGTTGGAGATTTGGACCGGCCGATTCGCAAGGCCGCGGTCTTGGGCGGTTCCGGTGGGCGGTATTGGAAGAGTGCTCAATTCCGCGGGGCGGACGTACTTGTCACCGGGGACGTCGATTACCATACCGCGCAGGATGCTTGGATGGCTGGAGTTGCCATCATCGATCCGGGGCATAATGCGGAGAAAATCATGAAGCCTCGCGTTGCGGCCTGGCTGACAGAAAAATTAAACGAAGGCAAATATGCGACCCGGGTACATGCTTCTCAGGTTAATACTGAGCCGTTTCGATTCATGTAAACAGGCGGCTAACATTACGAAAACAACGGTCTCCAAAGCTGGCAGGAAACGTCAGGTTTACCGTCAAATCGCTCTTGTCAGCAGACATCAATGTCTGTATACTAACTAGTGTTGCCTTACGAAAGTTTGACAGACAATCGCCGGCGGCTGCAAAGCCGCGGGAGGAAAGTCCGGGCTCCACAGGGCAGGGTGCTGGATAACGTCCAGTCAGCGCGAGCTGAAGGATAGTGCCACAGAAATGGACCGCCGATGGATTTCTCCACTTCGTGGAGGATCACAGGCAAGGATGGAACCGAGGTGTAAGAGACCCCGAGGAACGCTGGCGACTTCGTTCCTGGTAAACCCCACCTGGAGCAAGACCTAATGGGACGCAGCTTCTTCGCGAAGCGGCCTTTGCCCGAGGCGCGTCCGGGTTGGTTGCTGGAGCCGCTCAGTAATGTGCGGCCTAGATAGATGATTGTCACTCAAGGCGGGAGGGTGGTTCCCGTTATACCGCAACGAGTACAGAACCCGGCTTATGGCAAACTTTCATCACTAAAGGGAACATGACCTATATCAATGTTAAAGCCTCCGCATCGCTTGGATGTATCCAGCGATGCGGAGGCTTTTGGTTTAGAAAGTTATTTCGCGCGCTCTACTGCGCGATCCATTTTCTGTTGGACCGACTGCGGCCAGAACTGCAGCGGAGCTGCACTGCCGCCAGCAGCCTGCAACGCGGCATAGACGTCGATTTGCCCATATCCATAATATTTGTCCCGTCCTTTGTCACCTAAATCGATCACGTTCTTCCGGATGATGTCCATGACCTCGGTGTTCTTCAGGTCCGGATTGACCGATCGGATCAGAGCAGCAAGGGCTGCAACGTGCGGGCTTGCCATCGATGTCCCAGATAATGCGGCATATTGATTATCCGGATAGGTGCTGGCAATGCTTTCCCCTGGCGCCATCACGTCGATATAATCGCCGTAGTTGGAGAAGGAAGCCTTTTGCATATTATAGTCGGTTGCTGACACGGACAACACTTCCGGATAAGCTGCAGGGTAACCCGGCCGTTCGGTGTTATCGTTGCCCGTAGCCGCAATCAACACCACATCCCGCTCATAGGCGTATTTAATTGCTTCATGCAAAAATTGAGCGTCGGCGTAGTTGCCCAGGCTCATATTAATCACTTTGGCGCCGTGGTCGGTCGCCCAGATGATGCCTTGAGCCACCGAATAGGTTGTGCCTGAGCCGGATTGATCGAGCGCCTTGACCGGCAAGATTTTACCGCCCCACATCATGCCGGCGATCCCTTCGCCGTTGTTCACATTGGCGGAAATAATGCCCGCCACATGCGTGCCATGACCTACATCATCGGTGGGCTCTTGGTCCGGGTTGATCACATTGTATCCCTTCAGCAACCGCCCCTGCAGGTCGGGATGCTTCAAATCCACGCCGGTGTCTACAACTGCTACGATCACATCATTGCTGCCCTTGGATAATTTCCAGCCGCGATTCGTTTCAATAATCGGCAGGTTCCATTGGTATTCGGAGAACAGCAGATCGTTTGGAATCTCGGGAGTTTCTTCGGTACCTTGGGTGTCGGATACCTGATCGTCTTCGTAATAGTAACTTCCCGGGTCGTCCCAAATGCTGTCGCCGGTTTCATTGGTCAGATACAGATAATGCGGCTCGATATACTTCGGCTTCCATTTATTCTGAAAATATTGCTTCAACTGCTGCATGCTCATTGTATCCGAACGGAAAATGTAGGTGCTGTTCAGCTTCCGCGGCGGTTTGCCGGAGATGTCCGCCAACATCTGCTTCATTTGCTCGTCCGTAGGCTTGCTATGGAACGTCACCACGATTTCGTTTTCATAGTAATGGCTTGCTTTTTCGTTGTCATGTCCTGTTTTCACCGTGATGTCTTTCAGTGTGTCCGCATGCACCGATTCCACCTTGAACTTGCCTTCCTTCGGATAAGGGATCAACCGCAGGTTTTTATTCTGATGATCTTGCACCCGACCTAAGATCCCGATGTCCATCACCGCGATAATCCCTTGCTTTTTCCCTTTTACCGGCTCTGCGGCAATGAAATATTTTGGCTGCTTCTCCGGGAACGATGGCGATTCATAACTGCTTGATTTGCTTAACGCCTTTTTCGCGTACCCTAAATAGGTGTTGAGTTGCTTGCTTACAGCCGGGTCCGGTTTAAAATCCTCTCGCCGAAACTGCCGGGTTTGCCCTTTCGTGGCATCGTACCAGAGGATCGCCTGAAAATGCTTATGATCCTTCTGCAATTCCCGCGCAGCACGTTGCAGCTTGTCACCTATACTGCCGCCGGAAGAGCTTGCCGCAAGCGAACGAAGATGGCCCCGTGCGTCCATGCGAGATAACCGTTCGGTAGCGGTCATATCTCGCTTCAGCATGCTTTGCTTTAATTTCTGCTCCTCCGCCGGCTTTGGCACGGATAGTTGAGTTACGGAATTCCGCGGAGTCGTCTTGTCATTGTCTGAGGATGGGAAGAGAAGCGAAACCGCAGCTACTGCCGCGGCCCCCGTCAACCCCCAAGCGGCCCATCTGCGCCAGTTCATCAGTAAACCTCCTTTATTATATGTCCAATGTCCATAGCCATAGCGTGAGGTGATGCCCCTGATTTTATTCTTGAGGGATACCGTATTCTGTAAAATTGTGTTACGATAATTTCGTTAATGACTATACCGATCATTACAGGTGAAGGAGAATTGTTCGCATGCCACAAGCCAATAACATCAGGCAGTTGTGTGAAGCCACTCGAGAGAAATTAAAACAAGCGGTGGAGAAGCTTGAAACGTTCTTAAACCATCATTCTCTGCCGCAGCTAATGGAAGGCCAAGACGAAGACAGAGTATTGTTTTACCAAGGATTTTTGTCAGATCTGCGTCACCTGCTTGTGTTCAGTGAGGTTTGCTACGAGAAGCTAGGCGTTGCCCTCCGTCGCGGTACCTTTGACGAGGAAGCTGCTGAGAAAGTGCTGTACCATGTGTATCATGATTGCGTTAATAACTTCTTCTATCCTAAAAATGAAAGCTATTCCGAAGATGGCAGATACGCCTATACGGGTCAGGATGCCATTCGATTCCGCAAGAAACCGGTTCGCGCGGCGCGTGACATCGTGCTGGATATCACCGGAATTTTTGAGGAATTGCGGGACGATCTCAATTATTATGAGAGCGATTATTTAACCCAATTGCGATTAAACCGTTCCGCCAAATAAAAATGAAAATGAAACGACAAGATGCCGTGATGACGGCATCTTTTTATTATGGCTTTAGCCAGTTGAGCTCGCGAAGCGTGCGAAACAAAAAACCACCCGCT
>NZ_JAWDJI010000201.1:0-2484 GCF_032465655.1 Paenibacillus sp. 3LSP
AATGACGAACCATTCCGAGACCCAGCATACAGGAGGCGCTTTTTCTGTTCAAACCTCAAATTAATTCCTTACAGGAATGGCTCTTTAACAGATTAATGAGTATAGGGAGTACAGAATAATAATCAAGTATATTCCCAAAAAAACCCATGGAACATAGACTTCAATATGTGTAAAAGGTAAATATTTTTTTCGATCCTTACCTTGACCTAATTGATTCCATTCTTCTTCATATGGTCTAATAGGAAGCAACTCTTCAATTTTATGTATAACCTGAAATTTTCCGAAATTTAAATCCCTATAAGATCTTGTTAGCCTATACCATAAGTATGATAAAATCATGCCACAAAAGCACATTAACAGAACTAAGTAATTAATATTAATTACTTCGCGATCAAGCTTTATAAAACCCAATATTGAAATAAGCGCAGTGTTTATACTTAGAAAAAAAGAACTTGCCGTTAATCGTCTAGAACTTATCCTATCAGCCATCTCAACATATAGTTTATATTGCTCTATTAAGTGATTCTTATAGTTGCTTCCGTAGCTTTCTTCATCCTGGCTTAATAATGGAGACAATTTCATTCAACCGCCTTACAAGGAATCAATCCAGTTTTTAATGTTACTCCATGTCCAATTCACAATTCTTACATCCTCAAGTTCGGTAGGAAGTGTAGTAGGACGATTATCTTGGCTGCCCCATATACCTCTACATGGGATTCCTTCTTCTTTGGCGCATTTAATCTCCCAGAGCTGCCCATCTGCTTTCTTAGTGTTCTTTGTAACAATTATCAATACACCATCGCAGCCTTTAATCTTTGTTCGACATTTTGTTTTCCAGCTCGAGTCCCATGGCTCTTTAACAGACATATCAACAAACTCAAATGGCGACTTTTCATTTTTAGCTTGACCTACCAAAAAGTCTCTCAGGATTTTGTCTTCAATTGCAAAACTAGTAAATATTCGCTTAGCCATGAATCCAACACTCCTCTCAGGATAAAAGTGCTTCTTCGCTGTTTAAAGTGCGAACACCTGTCAATACTGGAAATTAAGAGACCAGTATCGCGAAATGCTCTGATAGTTTCAATTTTCATAGAAGTAGTTTTATAAAGTTTGCACTCAATATATACATGTTCAATCCCATCAGTCCTTTGTATCGTTGCTATAATATCTTTGCCTCCATCACGAGTAGATGTCGTCCATATCGTTTCATATCCCATACTTTCATATAAATGCTCTATCAACCATTCAAATTCAATTGGCTTTAAGTTTAATAATATCTCGAATGAATTATCAAGAGTTATAAACCTTGCTAAAATTATTTGTATACATTGATCTATCCCAATGATTCTATCATCTGGAAGATTTGGCTGTGCGTATACATAACTTTCAAGAGCCTTGATTGCATTGTAAGGATTAGAAGGTAACAATTCTAGGACCCAAGTCATACCCTCCCACGCATCTTGCCCATTAGCTAATCTATGGTATCTCTCATTATGGGACATTTTTTTTGCCATTTCTGTATGTTCTGCAATCTTTGACTCCTTTAATAAGAGATATGTTTCGTAGTCAGATATATCAAAACCTCGGGTAATAGGACATAATAAACATCTTAACAATTTTTTTACTTCATCAATCGACCTATTCTCAATTTCTTTTATATACTCTTCTAACCACTTACTATAGGGAATTCTTAAAGAAGGATATACAACTTCGTCATTATTAAGTACAAGTTCAAACCATTCATCGAATGTTGTATAGTTATCTGTGTAATACTTTAGATTATAGGGCATGTCAAACCATCTCCGACTATCAACTGTAAACAGATACTATTATAAGGTTTATTCTTTAATGCTAAAGTTGTCGAAAAAAAGGGAAAACAAGCTGAATGTCAAATAACAAAAGTAATATTTTTCTAAAGAGGTGTCGTATTTTGAAAACACCAACTGATGCTATTGGCTACCTGCTAAATCTAAGAGAGGAAATAAAACATCCATGGTTTACTTATCTTTGCGATCAGGCAATTTCAACCCAGAATGGACATCTTTCAGAGAATCAATCAAAAATGCTTATGGCCATATTTAAAGGTGAGATGGAATACAAGTCCGATGTAAAAATCCCTCAACAGATCAAGGAAAACAATAATTCTACTGACTCACCTTTTATACATTTAAAGCATTTACATAGTTTTAGAAACTTTAAAAGATTAGATAATAATATAAGACTAAACCTCAGTAAAAGAGTTACTGTTATTTTTGGAGCTAATGGAACTGGTAAATCAAGCTTATGTTCAGCCTTAAAAGTCTTAACAATACCAAAAGAACCAGATACTCCGATTGAAAATGTAAGAGAATTATCTACCGAGGAGTCCTCTTTCGTTTATCAGCTTTCTGATCAATATGAAGAAACAGTATGGAACAAGTCTGCTGGTTATGGATCATTATATAATTATGTCAAATATTTTGACTCCTCTATTGCAGTTAATAT
>NZ_JAWDJI010000202.1:0-4148 GCF_032465655.1 Paenibacillus sp. 3LSP
GTAGAGCACTCGACTGTTAATCGAGTTGTCACAGGTTCGAGTCCTGTTCGGGGAGTCTATCCTGGAAGAAAGGTCATATGCTTTGCATATTTCCTTCTCTTCCGTGGAAACCAACTCTTATGGAGAGGTGTCCGAGTTGGCCGAAGGAGCACGATTGGAAATCGTGTAGGCGTCACAAGCGTCTCGAGGGTTCGAATCCCTCTCTCTCCGCCAGCAAGGACTTGAATATGGCCCGTTGGTCAAGGGGTTAAGACACCTCCCTTTCACGGAGGTAACAGGGGTTCGAATCCCCTACGGGTCACCATCTCTTTTTAAGAGTCATCCCAGATTATGGAGGCTTAGCTCAGCTGGGAGAGCATCTGCCTTACAAGCAGAGGGTCGGGGGTTCGATCCCCTCAGCCTCCACCATAACATCTTTAATACTGACGCGGGGTGGAGCAGCCCGGTAGCTCGTCGGGCTCATAACCCGAAGGCCGCAGGTTCAAATCCTGCCCCCGCAATTATCCTCTTGAAGAGGATGGCATTATTCTCGTGTGGAGCCGTGGTGTAGAGGCCTAACATGCCTGCCTGTCACGCAGGAGACCGCGGGTTCGAATCCCGTCGGCTCCGCCATTTAACTTCTTTGTTTTGTACGAGCCATTAGCTCAGTTGGTAGAGCACCTGACTTTTAATCAGGGTGTCGAAGGTTCGAGTCCTTCATGGCTCACCAGTTTCATATTTGATTATGCGGACGTGGCTCAGCGGTAGAGCATCGCCTTGCCAAGGCGAGGGTCGCGGGTTCGATTCCCGTCGTCCGCTCCATAATCATACGCGCCCTTAGCTCAGCTGGATAGAGCGTTTGACTACGAATCAAAAGGTCAGGAGTTCGAATCTCTTAGGGCGCGTTCCCTTTGCCGGTGTGGCGGAATTGGCAGACGCGCGCGACTCAAAATCGTGAGGGAAACCGTGGGGGTTCGAGTCCCTTCACCGGCATCAAACAAGCAGATTTATTAAATCACGGATCGTGATTTAATAAATCTGCTTTTTTTGTTACAACGTGAGATGATCTTAAGTTTAATAATTACAATACCAAATGACACCGAAGAGCTCAGGAGGAAACGATACAAAAGTTACATGGTTAAGCCGTTTACTTTTGAATATACAAATGAAAAGAAATTTGGTTTCTTCAGTAATCGGCGGAGATAGCCAGGAACCAGAAGTTGTAGCAGGAAATTATAAATAAGACTATCTTTAGTTTTAAGAAGGAGGGAATGAAAAGGAAGGAATCCAGCGAGTAATTAGAAGGAGTTGGGATTTAAAAGGATATATTTCCTATTAATGTAATAATGCTTGACAAAAAATATTGAAATCAAGTTGAATACACTATATAATATGTATAAAATTACAATATTTACCTCAAGATTAATGGTAATCCCTCCATCATGAGTACCACTTTACTTCTTTTACAATAGTGCAGCCAACCCAGTTATCCCCTCGCTTCTTCGACATTTAATTTGCAGTTTCTGTCTTGCGTCGATGTTGTAAGATGTTAGCTTTAATGTGCGTGCCGGAGGCGGACAACGCAGAATTTCCGCTTCAAACAAGCATTGTTTAGAATGAGCGTAGGAAAGGTGTAAGTCGAAGTGTTTATGTATTGAATGGTTTGATTAATGAAGCAGTTATTGATGTTCAATAATGACTGATTGTATCAAGAATACCAGAAGGGTTGTATCTGATATCTGGTATCTTGCTGCAATAAATAAGAGTCGATTTCCATACTGCTTTTGGAGGAGCGATGGAAATCAACTCTGTACGCTCTTTGCTATGTTCAAAGCAAACAGCCTAGATACTATTATAAGATAAAAAATGTTTTGTACATAGTTGATAGAGTGGGCTTTTAGAGAGGAGGAGGGATTTAGTCTAAATAGAAAGATTGAGAATTTCTTGTAGGGTTAGATGTGCTGTTTTTTAATTGGAATGAAAAACTTTTAAAGAGGTGAAAAACAGTGATCTCAAAAAAGATGAAAGCATTAACTGTATTTAGTCTTTTGGCATCTTTATTATTACTTAGTCTTAATTCAGGTGTTTATGCAGCGGAAACGAATCTTTCAAAAAGAACATTAGATGAAATTTCTGCTGTTTATGACTCCCTACCAAAGAATTTGAAGCAAAATAAGGCCAATCTTATTGATGAGAACATTATGATTTATGATGAAAGCGGCCGAATTAAAAATGAAATCCATTCTGACGGACGAATTTACGATATTCAATGGGACAATGATAGAATTATTCAAGTTACTGACACAGCAGGGTATAAAACAGGTTACGACTATTCTAAGAATGGACAAGTTGTCGAGAATATTTTTTATAACAATCAACTGCAGACATCTTACTTTCGGGAGAAAGAGCTGTATCAAATAAATCTTGGAAAATTCAGCAATGCAGAAGCAACTTTGAAAGATGAAATAGCTAAACAATATTCCCAAGGGCTAGTTGACAGTTCCACTGTTAATAGGCTTGAGAATAGTTCTGTTACTCCTTTTGCAGTTGTCGATTATTATGTTGCCGGCAAAAGGATGAATTCACTATTATCCTCAAGTGATTTTCTTTATAACAATGACGACGCAATGACTGAAAGTGAAATTCAGAGTTTCCTTACAAGTAAAAATTCTGTTTTGAGGAATAGCATTAAGATTTATGCTATCAATTCTAGTGGTAATGCTTATGATACTGGTAGAACAGTAAAACCTTCAAAGGTTATTAGTGATGCAGCAAAGAATGCGGGTATTAATCCTCGAGTGATACTGGTTACCCTACAGAAAGAAAGCAGTCTAGTTACCAGTACAGATACTAACGTTAATAGAAGAGCATTTCATTACGCTATGGGCTATGGAGCGACGGATAGTGGAGATATTACCACGTACACCGGTTTTGATAAGCAGGTCGAACTTGCCAGTGCGTGGATGTATGATAAGTGGCTGCATGATTCCAAGCTAGATGTGTTTTTGACTGTTAATGGCGGTGTATCAAAAACATCTGGTGGTGTGACTTATGCTGGGAAAATACAGGTGGACACTTTTCCAGCATGGGTATTGTATACGTATACTCCACATGTAATTGACTATTCTTTATTACCGACAATAGGTGGCGGAAACTATTTATTCCTGAAAGTCTTTGAAGGCTGGTGGAATAGTTGGTATGATTGAATATGAATAAAGAAAAAACACATGCGAGAGGATTTTTTATAATAAATGAAAAAAATTTTAATTGTTATTGTAAGTTGTCTGATTTTAATAGGCGTACTTTATTATATCAACTCTGATCAAAAGCGAGGACAAGAAGATCTTCAAGCATTATTCAACAGGTGGGATAGAGGAGAAGTAGAGGATTCAGAGAAAACAAAGATCATGAACACACTAGCCGATAGATTAAGGGAAAATCCACAGTTTTCTATTAAAGAGATAGAAGAAATATCAAAATTCTTTTCATTTTTTGAAGCTGATTCCTTAAAAGTAATTCAGTACATTGAAAATCCGGAGTTTTACGGCTCCAGTGGTAGGGAAAGTTTTCACATTGTGGTCTATAACGATCTGGTCGAGATCATCGACAGTCGAGGGAGTATGCGGATTGAAGATATAAAAAGGCGGGACGAACACCTTTATTATGTTTATGCCACTGATTATAGAATTACGAATATAACAGGTATCCACGTATTTAAGATTGAGATCGAGGATGGACAAACCCTAGACTGGAGTTCTTTGATTAATAAAGAAAGGTTGACTGACAATTTTCAATATGATGAAGCAAGTGAAGTATTATATTATCACGATGGACACATCTATTATAAAGAAATAAGGGACAATGGGAATGAAGTTTTGATTACAGCAGCTGATACCGACTACTTATTACAATTGGGTGATGATGGTCTTTATTATATACCACCCGAATAACGCTTATAAGGTATCGGTTCCATCCGACTCGCAAGAAGTGACTGTACGTCTGAAGGGGAATAGATAATAACGAATAAAATCGAATATTAATGCTTGACTTCTATGTCGAAGTCGCTATAATAGAAAGAGTGGCCCGATTTTTTAGAAATCGGTAAATCACTTGATAACGGGACGTAGCTCAGCTTGGTAGAGCACCTGGTTTGGGACCAGGGGGTCGCA